>NZ_CBDLAM010000021.1:17799-32900 GCF_965301125.1 Anaerosporobacter sp.
ATTTTGCACGGAGACTAATAATAACCTAAGTATACAAATCATTCCCCAGCAAAAAAGTATAATACCTAAAACCTGTTTTTTCAAATTATTTACCCCCATATAATAATTATAAATTATAGTATAATAATGGAGAATTTACAATAAAAAATAGTTGTTGAATAAGAATGGAAAATGTTGTAATCTAATATTGAGTGATATTTATATGATATAATGATGGATTTTAATAATAAATTTGTACTGACTATTATGATAAAGGGTAATATTAGGAGAGTGATAACGATAACATATACATACAATACATATGCAAGGAGAAGTGCAAAGGGAATTAACCCAGAAATCACAAGTTCTATAACTATTGAAGAAGAGATGTTACATATCAAAATTAAGAAAGATGGAGTATTACTTTCTGGTAAGAAATTACGAGATGGGACCTTTCGAAGAGATGAAATTAAGTCAATAAATAAAAAGAGTTGTATGATTATGAGCTTTACAGATTTGATAAATTTAATAGGGTTTGCTTTGTTATTAATAATATCTATTATATTTTATATTGTGGAACCAATTCCGTTGCCTTTGGTTAGTATAGTACTTCTAGTAGTGTACCTTATACTTCTGAGGTTTAGTAGTATCGTAGTGAAACTTAAGAACGGTGATACCTATTGCATACCGTATAGTGCAAGTATTTTTACTGAGCAATGTGACAAACAGGAAATTACTGAAATTATAAATGCAATATTGAGGTAAACCAATACTAATTCTACAATATTTAAAGAAGAGTTAAAATATAAAAGTATAAAAATATGTACGCCGAGATTATATTGTGATTGACAACAATCCGTATAATCCGGCTTTTTTAATCTCTATATAAAAATAGTCAATGACTATTGTTTACAATAGTTAAGATTAGAATGGTGAACGTACAACAGGTTGAATTTGTTTTCCTTCCAGTGCAAGTTCAAGTGTTGGCACAATCAATTCTGTATAAGCAATCATGGAATTAGGTTTCTTAACATAATCATCTTGACCAAATGGTACAAAATATATGTTTTTCGTATTCAATAAGGTACCAATATTCTTAAGATTCATTCCAAGTGCGTCATTAGTAGATACAGAAATTACTAATGGGTTGCCATTACGAATGTGTGCTTTCGCAGCCATTAATACAGGTGTATCGGTAATTCCGCTACTAAGTTTTGCTAACGTATTACCTGTACATGGAGCAATAACAACAATATCAACGATATCTTTAGGGCCAATAGGTTCAGCGTCTTCAATAGTGAGTATTGGTTTATTGCCTGTAATCTCAGTAATCTCTTTTACAAAATCAGCTGCATTACCAAAACGGCTATTAATTGTCTGCGCGTTGAAAGAGAAGATAGGTATCACATTAGCACCAGCGGCAACAATCTCTTTCACTGCGGCTTTCACTCTTGCATTCATACAAAATGAACCTGTAAATGCAACTCCAACATTATGACCTGATAGTGTCATAGAATCACTTCTTTCTTTGTTAATAATTATGGGATAATATTACGTTGTTTAATATATCAGCTGAAGTCTCAGGAGCGTATTTACCGGGTAATCCAAGGCAAAGGGATGCACGAACACCATATTTTTTACATGCTTCAAAATCAGTACCACCCGGTTTTGAAGCGATATCAATCAAAATTACCTCCTTGTTAAGCTGCTTTATAAGTGTTTCATCAAGAACCATAGATGGTATGGTATTGAATAGGAACGAGTACTTACTAATTGATGCAGATAGTTCGTTTAGTGGTACTGTTTGGAAACCTAGTGCATTAGCGTAGGATAGTGCTTCTTCACTCCGTGCACAGATGGTAACACCTGCTTGCAATCCTTTTAATTTATCTGCTAATATCTTTGCACAACGACCATAACCTAAGACAAGACAAGAACTACCATGAAGATTAATTGTACTTTGCCTTATTGCTTCCACTATGGTTCCTTCCGCAGTTGCAATTGCATTTTTGATACTTACAGGATCCATTTGCATGAAATCATACCAAGGAATCTGTTTGCTTTCGCAAGCTTCTTTAATTTTAGGAAGAACTACGCCACCGAAGAATACATGATTACTGTTTAGGTTATTAATAAGATTCTCAATCGTTAAATCCTCAAGTTTTTGCTCACTGGTAATCACTACTTTATCATGTGATACTGGCACTGGGCAGACAATGATATTACCAAAGTTTAATGCGGATTTCAGCGAGGAAGCTCGATATATTAAGTCATATTGGCCTTCAATCTCAAGACCATACGTTGCTACCAAATACCCTTTAGCAACAAGTTTGCGCACCATATAGCACTGGCGCAGATCTCCGCCAAGGAATACAATACGGTTATTCTCTTTCATGCTTTACCCCCATTTCATACAATCCTTATATATGTATTAATATATGAGGAAGAAATTAAGTTGTGAGTTGTTCATCCGGTTTCTTCATAAAAGTCAAGTAACATGTTCAAAGTCATGATTTGTAAAGTACGGAAACAGAGAGATTACAAATGGTATTTATTAATACCTAAAAGCAAGGAAAATAGTTGTTATATTGGATAGTATGGTGTATCATAAGATATAGGAAAAGCAGAAAAATAAGATGTGCTTGTAATATTAGGAATACATGTCACTGATATGTGATTCGTGACATACTAAGAGGAGAACACGATCATGATTACTTATGGACTTAGTGAACGATGTAAAAAGGTGATGAACATCCTTCTACATAGTAGCGAATATATACCACTTCAAATGATTGCTGAGCAAACTGAGGTATCCAAAAGAAGCGTATATTATGACATCTGTAGTATCAACGAATGGTTGGACAGTAAAGGAATTGCAGAGCTTGAGATGGAACGAGGAAAGGGAATACTCATTCCGTATGAGGACAAGCAAAAGATTGAGGAGTTGTTGGAAGACAAGCAAGAGGAAGAGTATTATGTATTTTCACCTTCAGAACGAGTGAAAATCATTATCTGTTATCTCATTCATAGCAAAAAGGCTGTTTATGTGGATCAAATCATGGAGGTTTGCCAAGTGAGCAGGAATACTGTGTTTGGAGATATGCGTATTGTGGTAAATCAATTGAATGAATATGGTCTTGAAGTAAAGTATGAGTCTAAAAAAGGGTACCGAATCGTTGGAGATATCATACGAATGAGAGCCCTGTTCTTTTTATATTTCAATTCACTTACTTACTTGTTTAATAGTGGAATTCTTAAATTTCTTAAACGTGATGAGATTCATGGTTATCTGAATAATTTATATGCATTAAAAGAAGAACTAAGAGTAGAATATGTGGATGGAAGTCTCCTTGCTTTGGCGGCGTTACTTCCAATTATGTTTCATAATAAAGAGAAAATCTTATTTCCAGGATTGAAGAAGGAAGAAATCATTAGGTCCAGAGAATATCAATTGATTTTAAAATATTTTTCAGAATTGGAAGAGGACGAAAAAATCTATTTATGTCTTCACCTATTGGGGTCACGTGTATCGGCGGCTACCGATGAAATCTTTGAAAGTAGATCTAATCAGTCCGTATATGGAATTGTGAAAGCTTTAGTTACAGAATTTGAGAAAACGGCATGTGTTATTTTTGAAGATCGCGAAGAATTAGAACGTTCTCTTTTCATGCATATCAATACATCTATGTATCGATATCAGTATGGGATTCAGATTGGCAATCCATTAAGCGAAGATATTGTAAGAGAATATCCCGATTTATTTGAAATCACAAAGAATGTATCAGGGTATTTGGAACACATGATCGGAGTTCCAATTCCGGATGGTGAGGTTGCGTATCTAGCTCTTCATTTTGGAGCTTCCTTAAAAGTTTCGAAACAAAGAGGAAACAAACTACGTATTTTAATTGTTTGCGTGAATGGTATTTCAACAGGGAATATGATCAAGCGTGAAATTAAGAAATTATTACCTGAGGCAGAAATTGTTGATGTAGTTGCAGTAATGGACGTCATCAATGTACAAAATGTGTGCGATTTGGTGATTTCTACAGTGAAGATCAAAAGTGTTGTACCAGTAATTGTAGTATCACCAATTTTATCTGATGAGGATCGAAAAAGAGTTTTAAATCATCAAATTGTCTACTACAGTCAGAAAAAAGAAGTTACGGATACGCTCTATAATACAGTAAAAAAATATGTGCCAAAAGAATTGCATGATAGTCTTAGAAAAGATATCGTGAGATGTATACATGGGGAAAGAGAGTGTCTTGATGTTGCAGTGCTTGATAAGGAGGCTGGTATATTGGAATACCTAAATCCTTCAAAAATGGTACTTTCCGATGAACTCATAACCTGGCAAGATAGTATTTTATTGGCGGGACAAAGCTTGATAGAGAATGGAAGTATCGAACGTGGATATTTGGACACGATCATCTCACAGACGCTATATTATGGACCTTATATGTTTATTACTGACGATATCATGCTTGCACATGCAAAGCCTGAGGATGGTGTGAAGCGGTTAGATGTTGCTATGGCAATATTTCAGAATCCAATCTTTTTCGCAAAAGATAAAAAAGCCAAAATTATCTTTGTACTAGCAGCGGAAGATCAAGAAAAACATCTGAAGATTTTAAATGATATCCTAAGGGTAGCAGAAAGTGAAGAGTATCAAGAAGTGTTATGCAAGATAGATACTTGCGAGGAAATTTTTCTTAAATTAAATCAGATATTATCAGAATAGAGGCTGGGGATGTTGCAAAATTAACAACTTTTCTACGCTGTATGCCATTTTGTGAACATATATATATGTTCACATATGGCACACAGCTACGAGAAGTTGTTTTTTTGATGTTGCATTTCAATGCATTTAGTTTTAATAACATAGTTTGTTTGCTCAATTGGCATTTTGCAACAACCCTTTATAGCCGTTTTTCAAACTATCTTTTCAGAGGTTGGTGAGTATGTTTTTTTGCACATTCTTGTGCTTTTATTTGGACTTCTAATCTAGTAAGGAGAATGCTATCATTTGGTTACAGAAACAAATGGAGGAAATGAAAATGAAATTCTTTATTGACACAGCAAAAATCGAAGACATTAAGAAAGCAAATGACATGGGTGTGATTTGTGGTGTTACAACAAATCCTTCTCTAATTGCAAAAGAAGGAAGAGATTTTACTGAAGTTATTACTGAAATTACTACAATTGTTGATGGCCCAATCAGTGGCGAAGTAAAAGCTACAACAGTTGATGCAGAAGGAATGATTGCAGAAGGTCGTGAAATTGCTAAAATTCATCCAAACATGGTTGTTAAGATTCCATTAACTGTAGAAGGACTAAAGGCAGTAAAAGTATTAGCATCAGAAGGAATTAAGACAAACGTAACTTTAATCTTTAATCCGAATCAGGCATTACTTGCTGCAAGAGCAGGTGCAACATATGTATCCCCATTTCTTGGCCGTCTTGATGATATCAGCGTAAGAGGTGTGGACTTAATTCGTGAAATTGCAGAAATCTTCGCAGTTGCTGACATTGAGACAGAAATCATCGCTGCAAGCGTAAGAAATCCAGTTCACGTTACAGATTGTGCATTAGCAGGTGCTCATATTGCAACAGTTCCTTATGGAGTAATTGAACAGATGACAAAGCATCCATTAACAGATGAAGGAATTGCAAAATTCCAGAAGGACTATATAGCAGTATTTGGAAATTAAAAAACCAGGGTCAAAAGGTCATGTGTTTCATGCTTGCATGAAAAAACATGACTTTGGGACCCGTAAAATATGAGAAAGTAGCCCGAATAGGGCGGATTTCGAATATTTTAGGATTGTGAGAGCACAAAGTGCGTAACAATCCGTAGGTATTTGACCCCAACATCATAACATTAAGGAGAATTAAATGGATAAATTACATCTTCAAAAAATGGCAAAGAAAGTAAGAAAAGGAATTCTTACAAGTGTTCATTCCGCGAAATCGGGACATCCAGGTGGATCTTTATCTGCAACAGAAGCATTTACTTATCTCTATTTTGAAGAAATGAATATTGACCCAAAGGATCCAAAAAAGACAGATAGAGACCGTTTTGTCTTGTCTAAAGGACATACAGCACCAGGACTTTATGCAACATTGGCTCTTAGAGGGTATTTTCCGGTAGAGCAGTTAAAGACATTACGTAAAGTTGGATCAATTTTACAAGGGCATCCAGATATGAAGCATATCCCTGGTGTAGATATGTCTAGTGGGTCTTTAGGACAAGGGATTTCAGTAGCAGTTGGTATGGCATTATCTGCAAAAATGAGTAATGAAAGTTACCGAGTTTACACATTATTAGGTGATGGAGAAACTCAGGAAGGACAAGTCTGGGAAGCGGCTATGTTTGCTGGACACAGAAAGCTAGATAATTTAGTTGTTATCGTGGACAATAACGGTCTTCAGATTGATGGAAGAATTGAAGAGGTATGCTCTCCATATCCAATGGATGAAAAATTCCATGCATTCAATTTCCATGTCATCAACGTAGAAGATGGTAATGACTTTGATCAGCTGAAAGCAGCATTTGATGAGGCAAGAGAAACGAAAGGAAAACCTACCGCTATCATCATGAAGACAGTAAAAGGTAAAGGTGTTTCCTTTATGGAGAACAATGCAGGATGGCATGGTAAGGCTCCAAGTGATGAAGAATATGCTATTGCAATAGAAGAAATTGAGAAAGCAGGTGAATTGTAAATGTCAGAAGTAAAGAAAATTCCAACTCGTGAAAGCTTTGGTAATGCCTTAGTAGAATTGGGGAAAAAATACGAAGATCTTATAGTGCTAGATGCAGATCTTGCTAGTGCTACTAAGACAGCAATCTTTCAAAAAGCTTTTCCAGAACGTCATATCGATTGTGGTATTGCAGAAGCCAATATGATGGGAATTGCTGCAGGGCTTTCAACGACAGGGAAAGTTCCATTTGCCAGTACATTTGCCATGTTTGCTACAGGAAGAGCATTCGACCAGATTCGTAATTCTATTGCATATCCACACCTAAATGTTAAAATCGGTGCAACTCATGGTGGTATTTCAGTAGGTGAGGATGGTGCTACACATCAATGTAACGAAGACATAGCATTGATGCGTTCCATTCCTGGAATGGTGATCCTAAATCCATGCGACGATATTGAAGCTAAATGTGCAGTGGAAGCAGCATATCTTCATAATGGACCAGTTTATCTTCGATTTGGACGACTAGAAGTACCAGTTATTAATGACCCTAAAGATTATCAATTTGAAATTGGGAAAGGGGTAGTACTTCGTGAAGGTAAGGATGTTACATTAATCGCAACAGGAATCTGTGTAAGTACTGCTTTAGAAGTTGCTGAAAAACTTGCTGCAGATGGTATCAGTGCGAAGGTAATTAATATCCATACAATTAAACCTCTAGATGAAGAACGGGTAATTGCTGCAGCCAAAGAGACTGGTAAGGTTGTAACAATTGAAGAGCATTCTGTCATTGGCGGGCTTGGTAGTGCAGTATGCGATACTTTGGGTGCAAATGCTCCAACCAAAGTATTAAAAATTGGAATCGATGACGTATTTGGTTGTTCTGGACCTGCCAAAGAGCTAATCAAGAAGTTTGGTCTAGACCTTGAAAGCATTTATGAAAAAGTAAAAACATTTATGTAAGAGAGAGTAATGCAAAGTAGAGTATAGTGCTTTGCACAATCTTGTGAGGTCATTTGGACTTCAATAAGACAGGTACAAATGGTATGATAAATATAGAAAACAACAGAGAGGAGTGAGCAAGAATGGAACTTTTAAAGAAGGAAAATGTAAGAATTATGGACAAAGCTAAGGATTGGAAGGATGCCATCCGCATCTCTGTTCAGCCTTTGGAAGAACAAGGATATGTGGAAGCAAGATATAAAGAAGAAATCATTGCTAAAGTAGAAGAGCTAGGACCATATATCATTTTAGCTCCATCCATTGCGTTGCCTCACGCAAGACCAGATCAAGGCGTTATTAAGAGTCAGGTGGCAATTACATTATTCAGAGAAGATGTGAGCTTTGACAAGGAAGATACAACAGCAAAATTATTTATAACTCTTGCAGCAGCTGATTCCAATAGTCATATTGACACATTGATGGCAATCTCAAACGTTCTTCAGAATGAAGAGAACTGTGAAAAATTATTACAGGCAGAAGATGTAGAAAGTTTATATCATTATTTTGTAGAGGAGTAGGTAAGAATGGCTAGTTTTTTAAATTTTATTCAGCAAGTATTGTCCACACCGGCAATCTTCGTTGGATTAATCGCAATGTTAGGATTGTTGTTACAGAGGAAAGATGCACAATCCATCATCAAAGGAACTATTAAAACAATTCTTGGATTTATCGTATTAAATGCTGGTGCAGGCGTTGTTCAAGACGCTATTATTCCATTCGGTGATTTGTTCCAGATGGCGTTTGGTGTACATGGTGTAGTTCCAAACAATGAAGCAATCACATCTCTTGGATTGAATGAGTTTGCAATTCAGACTTCATCTATTTTTGCATTAGGTATGTGTGCTAATATCGTAATTGCACGTTTCTCAAAATGGAAATATATCTTCTTAACAGGACATCATGCATTATACATGTCTTGCTTAGTTGCAATCATTTTATCAATCGCAGGACTTGATGGATGGCAGTTAATTGTTGGTGGTGCGTTATTAGTTGGTTTCGTTATGAGTTTCTTCCCAACGATCATGCAGCCAACAATGAGAAAAGTAACTGGTGATGACTCTCTTGCTTTAGGTCACTTCGGTAGTGGTTGTTATTGGTTAAGCGCTCAGATTGGTAAACTTTTCAGCAAAAAAGGTAAAGGTCGTTCTACAGAGGAAGTAAAGTTCCCACAAGGTCTTTCTTTCCTTAGAGATAATACAGTATCAATCGCAATCGTAATGTTCATCTGTTACATTATTGTTGCAGGCGTGGCTAACTTTGCAAGCCCTGCAGAATCTGCTGAAATCTTCGGAGATAGTAACTGGGTATTATATTCCATCATTAATTCCATTACATTCTCTGCAGGTATCTACATCGTATTAGCTGGTGTTCGTATGTTAATTGGTGAAATCGTACCAGCGTTCAAAGGAATCTCTGAAAAGCTTGTACCAAATGCAAAACCTGCACTTGACTGTCCAATCTTATTCCCTTATGCACCAAATGCAGTATTAATCGGTTTCTTATGCTCTTTCATTGGTGGTATCATCGCGTTAGGTATTCTTGCATTATTAGGACAGACTGGTTTAGCTGTTGCGATTATCTTACCAGGTGCAGTTGTTCACTTCTTCTGCGGAGCTACAGCAGGTGTTTGTGGTAACGCAACAGGCGGTTTGAAAGGTTGTGTATGGGGATCATTAGTACACGGTATTGCAGTTACTTTCTTAGCAGCTGGCTTACTTCCTGTATTAGGTTCTCTTGGTTTCGCAAATACTACATTCTCAGATGCTGACTTTACAATCGTAGGTATCATCTTTGGTAACCTTTCAAAAGTTGTAACTGGTAATGGGCTATTTGCAGTAATAGCAGTAGTATTTGCATTACCAATTGTATATAATTATACATTAGGTAGAAAAAAACAGACAAATTAATTTAAACTAGTTAGTATAAAGGAGATATTATTATGGCAATCAAAAAAATCTTATGTTTTTGTGGATCAGGACTTGGAACTTCTTTCATAATGGAAATGAATGCGAAAAAAGCATTAGCTAATCTTGGAATCACTGGTGTAGAAGTAGATCATTCAACAATCGATGATGTACAAGCAGGTGCTGCAGATTTATTCATCTGTGGAGCAGACTTACTTCCAAATGCAACAAAAGCTGGAAAAGCAATCGGTCTTAACAATATGGTTTCCATGGATGAAATGACTGAAAAATTAAAAGAAGCATTCGAATTATAAAATATGTAAAACCATTGAATTACAATCAATGAAATAGAATAAAAAATAGCAGCCAAGGAGTGGTAGACTCCATGGCTGCTGTTTTTGTATTATAAGAACTGATCTACAGATAAATAAAAATAAATAAATTCACCGTAGATTATTTTGTATAATAACTACACATGTTAATAATTGTAGAAAAATACTCAAAATATAAAAAATATGTTGTATAAATGAAAAGATTACTATAAAATGATTATACAATTTTTACGCTTTTACATAGGGAGGAGAACAAAATGAAAGAAAAATTAAAAAAATTGTTGGCGTTATTACTGGTACTTATTATTTGCGTAAGTACAACGGAATTGAATGTATTTGCAGAGGGAAAAAGTACCTGGGATGGAATAACGACAGAATATGTTTACGAGGCGGAGAATTATAAAGTAACATATTTGCTTACTGGGCAATGGGAAGGTGGATATAACGCAAATGTAAGGATTGAAAATATTGGAGATAGCGTTATTCCTAACTGGTATATAAGCTATGATTCAGAAAATGTGATTTCGAACATTTGGAATGCTGAAATATATAGTTATGAATCAAATCAATATGTTATAAAAAATGCAGGCTGGAATCAGGATATTGCTGTTGGCGGAAGTGTTGAGTTTGGTTATACCGGAAATGGAAACTTTCTAGGATTTCCAACAAAGTATGAGATTTTAGAAAATAGTATAGAAAGCGGTACAGAAGATAACGACAAAGATGGTGTTCCTAATTACATTGAAGATTTATTCGGGACTGATTCCTCACTAGAAGATACGGATGCGGATGGTTTGTCCGATTATGTTGAAATCTATTCGACAGACACAGATCCGTTGAAGCAAGACTCTGATCTAAATGGAGTGCTTGATGGACAAGAGGATGCGGATTCAGATGGTCTTACAAACTTAGAAGAAATTACATATGGAACGAATTCTATAAAAAGTGATAGTGATTATGATGGATTAAGTGATAGCGAAGAAGTAAATACTTTTGGATCAGATCCATTAAAAGATGATACAGATGATGATGGAATTGCTGATGGCAACGAAATCTTATTAGGACTGGAACCATTGAATTCTGTTACAGATGGAGTGACACCAGATGCGGAGCGAACTTTTGAGCAAGAACTAGATGATTCTAAGATTGAAGAGTCGCTTTTGAATGACAATCAGGTTATTCCATCTATTGAAGGTAATGTTTCAGATAATATCAATAGCCACGTTTATATGGATGAAGAAGATGTCTATGCTCTAATTGATAATCGTGCAACAATCGGTAAGCAGGTAAAGGTTACCACAGACTATAGCGAAGATGCAGACTTAAGATTATATTTTGATTCTTCATCTGTTACAGACAACTTGGAACTTTTGACTATTTGTAGATACGAAGATGGACAAATTATACCATATGATACATTCAAGGACGGTAATACAATATGGACTAATGTTACGACGGGTATATATTTTGTAATTAATGTTGAAATATTTTTAGACGAGTTAAATATTCCGGTTGATAAATATACATCATCAGTTTCTTCTGTTTCAAAACTTTCTTCATCTAGGGCTATAGAATTAGATACTGCTGATGAAAGTAATTTAGATACCGATAATGATGGTCCATGGGTTATTCTTAGTGATTATCAATACGTAAAACTGGACCAACCTCTGTCCTCAGATGAAAATAATTCTGATAGTGACAACCTAACTGATAAGGAAGAACTAGGGGAAGCACAAGAACAAGATCTTAGTCCATTTCTTGATGTATTTTTAGAAGCTTATGATATTCCAGAAGAATCATATGAAGATCAAACATCGATTACAGTTTACGCCTATACATCTAATCCGGTGTTAACAGATACTGATTTTGATGGAATAGATGATGATAAAGACACTTCAAGTACCAATAATAAATTCAAAGGGAAAATGCATTATACAGCTGATGGTTCAGAGAAAACTGCTAATGTAGAGTTTACAGTAGATTACAGAGAACTCTTTAGTGGAAATACAACATATAAGAAAGGACTTTCTGTCTTATCAGTATTATATGCATCAGATATTTATTCAGGAAATTATATTGAAGTAACAAGCGGTACTACAGGCGGTTCAGATAATGCTACAAGTTTTGCAAAATTGTTTGGATTAGACGATGTTGAAAACATTAAGATCAGTGCATCGAGTTATACTACGGATAAAGATGATGTAACTGAATTTGTTGTAGGCCATCGTACAGTTGAATATCTTGGAGAAACCAGAGAAATTATTATCCTCTCTGTCAGAGGTACCAATGGCACAAATGCAGAATGGTCAAGTAACTTCGATGTAGGTGCTAATACTACAGCATATTATAATGCAACAGGTTCATCCCATCCATACTGGACAAATAAAAGTAATCATAAGGGATTTGATGTTACAGCAAACAGAGTCCTTGAAAAATATGAAGATTATATCCAGCGTCATGGATTAGATGGTAGTGAAGTAAATAAGAGTATTCTTATAACAGGACATTCTCGTGGCGCTGCAATCGCAAATCTTCTAGGTGCACACTTTGAAAAAGATAGCGAGTACAAGGCTTATACCTATACATTTGCGGCACCATATACGACAACTGCTAGCACTACGGGAACTTATAAGACTATTATGAATGTAATGAACACGGATGATTTGATTCCATATTTACCTCTTGAAGGATGGGGATTTAAAAAATATGGTAAGATGTATACGATTAGTGTAGAAGATAGTTATGAGAATAAGCTTGGTACAGCAGAAGAAGGAACCTTTGAATGGTTAGTAGGTTATGATTATAATAATGATGGTGGAACAAGTAGAACTATAAATAGTTTCTTAGAGATAGCTGATAATAGAGTAGATTTGTATGAAATAGATACCTCTAGTGATGGGAAGGTCAATATCGGTAATTTGTTCCATGCAACACAAGCTGGTGCAGATAATCGATTAACAGAAGTTAAAAGCTTATTAAAAGAAGTAAAATTACTTCGTTTTTGTAATGTATACGTTACAGGGAGCGCAGTTAAGTATGTAGAGGTAAATTATAGTCCTGCTTATCTAATGCAGAATCTTGCAAATATGGCAAGTGGGACAGGACCTTTGACGGGATATGATACAAGCGGTGTTTATGCAAGTGCGAAGGCTTCATTTGTGGCATCTAGTGGATTTATTCCTGGTGGATTTGTGGGAGGAATGACACATCCACATATGCAGCCAACTTATTATTTAATTGCATATAATAATTTTGAGGCTTTAGAAGACTAACCAAATTATACCATGTTTTAAGTCATAGACCTATGATATACTATTACTATTAATAGTATTTATAAGGAATGGATTATAAAATGAAGAGTTTGAGAATATACTTTACTTCAGATGTACATGGGTATGTATATCCAACAGATTATCTAGATAACGATAGGAAAGATATTGGTCTGTTGAATTGTATGAATCATTATCAAAAAGATGGAAACACATTAATAATTGATGGCGGTGATACCATTCAAGGGTCACCGTTTACCAATTACTTAAGTAGTAAAGCGCTTAATAAGCACCCGATGGCAGAGATTATGAATGTGGCGGGATATGATTATGTTACCTTCGGTAATCATGAATTCAATTATGGTTATGAATATCTGAAATCCTATATGAACCATCTTGATGGCAAATGTCTCTGTATAAACATTAAAGATTCAACAGGAGGCATAGATATATTACCTTATGACATTAAGGTAATGGAAAATGGATTGAAAATAGGAGTAATCGGTTTTACTACAGATTTTATTACAAGGTGGGAACGTCCTTGTAATATAGAGAATTTTCAGATTGAAGATGTATATACATCGATAGAGAAATGTTTTGATACTGTTAAAGGACAAGCGGATATTGTAATAGGAATCTATCATGGTGGGTTTGAATATGAATTAGCAACAAATAAGAAATTAAGTGAGTCAAAAGAGAATATTGCGTATAAGATTTGCAAGGATTTTGATTTTGACATTCTCTTAACAGGGCATCAGCATATGCCGATTGAAGGGCAATATTTGCATGGAACATATATTGTACAAACTCCACACAATGGAACAAGATTTATTGAGTTAACAATGAATTACGATGAAGAATCAGGTGAGAAGAATTTCGAGTCTTCTTTAAAAGAAGCAAGCTTACCACCAAAGCAAGATGTATATGATAAATTCTTACCACTTGAAGAAGAAGTGCAAAGATGGCTTGATACACCAGTTGGGCATCTTAGTCAAGAACTAAATCCTGAGGACCATCTTACTATGGCAAGACAAGGTTCTCCTTTAGCTAATTTTATTAATCAAATTCAGTTAGAAGAGAGTGGTGCAGATATTGCATGTACATCATTTGCCAATGTAATCAAAGGCTTTCATAAGAATGTTACGGTTAGGGATATCTTAGCTACGTATCCATATCCAAATACATTAGTTGTTTTAAAAGTGACAAAAGAGGTCCTAAAGAAAGCATTAGAAAGATGTGCAAGTTACTTTGATTACAAAGATGGAGAAATCTCAATTAGCGAAAGTTTCTTAAAACCGAAAGTAGAACATTATAATTATGACTATTTCTCAAATCTTACGTATACCTTCGATTTAAAGAATGAAGTGGGTAACCGAGTTACTAGTATAAGTTATCAGGGAAAAGAGCTAACTAACGAAGATACATTATCACTTGTTATGAATAATTACCGATCAAGTGGCGCAGGTGGATACGAATTCTATTGTGAGTGCGAGGTTGAGAAAGAAATCTTAACAGAGATGCCTGAGATAATCATTAATTACTTTACAAAACATTCATTTGTTGATGTAGATGAGAAGACGTATATACACGTGATACCTTCATAAGCAATGGTTGTATTTACGGATAATTTTTGATAAACTAATAATGATAAAGGTTGCAGTGATTTATCATTGCAACCTTTTGCTTTTAATATTAATTAAATTGTACATAATGATTTATATTTATAGGATACAAGGAGGTAAGATGCGGAATAAGAAAATCATTTTAACTGTAATTGCTTTTGTATTAACATATTTATTACAATTTGTACTATTCCCTGCGATTGCAACAAATTATTTTCCGAGAAGTAATGAGGCAACGGTTTTTTACTTTGGATCCTTTACACTATTAATTGTAGTATTAGAATTCTGGATAAC
>NZ_CBDLAM010000022.1:0-5920 GCF_965301125.1 Anaerosporobacter sp.
ATTTCATAAACAATCCTAACCTTTTCATGTACCTTATCATTGTTTATTTTCCTCCATCCATTAATCCAAGACTCTTCATCAGATTTAATCTATGTTGTGCAACAGCTAACTTTTCTCCTGCTTCGTACCAATCACCCTTATGGCTATGCCTCTTTACTGTGAAGTTAATGATTTTATGGAACCATGCTATTGGAAGTAGTAACTTATATTTCTTTGCATAGGCATAATTACTAGGCAAAGACTTACTTGAAGGGAATAATACTTTTATCTTGATTCCAAAATTCGTTTTTGGTATCTTATCCTCACCTGTGAAATATGGCGTCATAATTCCAAGTATCTGCCATGCGGCATCCTTTTCCTCATATATGGTACCAACATTAATGATATCTAATAAAAATTCTGAAAGGCCTTCTTTCTCTACTACTTTTCTATTAGTCATAATTGTTTGGTCCATGCCGAAGTAATCAATACAAATCTTGAAGAACATTCTACAAAAAGTGGTATAGTCGAGATAATCCATTTTACGCCAGAAAGATTCAACATCAATTTTTTCAATATACCGATTAACATAATAAGTAATATCAACTAAATACCGTACACCAACTCCTTGTAATGAAAAATGTTTTATTATATGAAACATTTGATAAATTAAATGCTCTTCATATCCAAGTGTAGTTACTTCCATTCCGCAAGCTTGTATGGATATTAACGAATCTTCCTTTGTCAACTTAAGGTTGTTTAGTTTATTTATTTTTGATCCCATATAATCTTCAAACAATGAGAAATGTAACTCAATAACATAATTAAAATCAGAATATATATAGGTGCTCACCATAGATTTCGAATATTCTTCTTCTTTTTTAAACCCAAATGTTTCAAAAAGACTAATAGCCTTCTCTTTATCACTCTCATCAACGAATATATCTGTATCACTACTAAAACGATATGAATAATTCGGATATAAGTCAGCAATAATACAACCTTTAAAAACAACTAGTTTAATATCTCGTTTCTCAGCCTCTTTAAGCAAAGAACGTAATATTCTATATTTTTCAAATTCGTGCATCTGACATGTCATAGCTGCTATTTTCCAAAACTCTACTAATTTATTAGGAATTGAATATTCCACAGATAATTTCTGCACTACATTATATACAAAGGCTTCCATGCAGTTATTCCTAGCTACCCGAAACAAGGCATCCCAATTAACCTTGCCATAATCTTTTTTAATTTCATTATTGGGGTACATTGCCTCGTTTACTATCTGTAAGAAAAGCATTTTATCAAAATCCACACCCTCGCCTCCAAGCTTCTTTAAACTCACTAGACTTATTGATTACTTTCTTCAATAAGCGCATTCACAAGTTCTTTATCATACCAAGTTAAATTATTACGATCAAGTAATGTCTCTGTTTGTGATTTATCAGTTTCATATTCATTGCCCCGATCCCACCAAAACACAGCATAATTGTATGCTCTTGCTTCTGTTATAAAGGTTTTCATATATTGAATTGCCTTAGATTCTTCCCAATTATTCCATGTTGCAAACTCACCGATTATTACTGGTGTATTACTTTTTATAAATTTATCATTTAATGTACTCATAACATTAGCCATATCCTTTTCACCTTCTAGATTACTATAATAATGGACCTTTGCAATTAGGTGGTCTTTTACTATATCTTCTGGTAATTCAAAAGCATCAACGATCTCCTTGCCTGCTCCTGCAGCATATGTACTAACTATTAAATTCCTGTTCTTATTATTTCCTCCCGTATCCCGCACAGTATCTACAAATTCCTGATTTAACTCATTGACAGCCTTATAACTGTCTTCTGATGCATTATCCCATTGATTTTCGTTATTTAATATCTCATTAAATCCTTCAAATAGAAGTTTGTCACTATGATTCATAAAATAGATTGCTATCTGTTTCCAAATCGAATGTAAACGTTCTTTGTTTTCTTCCAGTTCACTATATTCTGCTTTAATCCAACCGTCTTCACCAGTATCATGATGTATATTAATAACGCAATACATGTCATTATCTATCACGTAATTAACTACTTCTGCTATACGATTTAGCCAATCTGGATCTATTTTCCCACTACTATCCATATGATCATAATAGGTAATTGGAATACGGACTGCTTTAAATCCTTGCTTAGCAACTTCTTCTATCATGCTCCTAGTCGTTACAGGATTTCCCCATAGAGTTTCATAATATTCTTCATTCGATGTTCCTGTCGTTTTTATAATAGGCTCTACTAATTGTACCAAGTCTGCTTTAATTACTAATTTACCTTCTAAGATATCACTCGCTTTCTTTATTAAATTATTATTTCTAATATCCATCTCAATAAATGGTGTTTTCCCTTCATCTATAACTAGCTCATGCTTTCCTTCAAGTTCTTTCATCTTAATTTGTGTTCCATCTTTTTTATAAAATGATGCTTCTGTAATATCAACGATTAGTTTGTTATCACCTGTATCACCAATCTTATTATTTATTATTTGTATAAAAAATCTCCCACTATTTCCATTGATGTCAGAATTAAGATTATCAATTTTCCACTCTAGATTACAATGCATATCTTTATCAAAGTAAGGGGTTGGCGAAGCATCCCAACCACTCCAGTTTTCAGTTTCATAAACTGCCATAATTTGATAATCATAGATTTTTAAGTAATCTTTCTCTGAATCATATTTCTTCATATCTAAACTATCAAAAGAATTTCCTAAATTCCAGCCAACCTTAATATTAGATACTATTTGTTGAGCTGTCTCAAAAGTATCATTTTCTTGTGTTTCCTCATTAATTACTTCTGATTTTCCTGACGCTTTACATGATGTTAAAGTAAGGGCTAAGATTAAAAATAAACTTATAGCCTTAACTTTACTAAACTTGACCAGTACCCGCTTAAATCGCTTCAAAATAAATGAAAACTCTTCTGTTTTACAATATTTTATAAAATAGATAATAAATGACACACCTCCACAAATAAATGCTCGTATTAACCAATTAATGACCGTAACCTCTTTAAAGGTTGGTATAATTACATTTGTAATGCCTATTGATATAAATATCAAAATTACATTTACTAGATGTCCTAAATAATAACTTCCCGCTTTCTTGTTAAAGAAATCTCGATATAACAATTTAGGTTCATACCAAAAATAAGTCGAAAGTTTTGCTATGGCTGTAGCTAATAGGACACCGGTTATCCCAATAATCTTTCCCAATATAATAGAAAGAACAATATTTACCACAGTGGTAATCAACAATACATACTTAATCTTTTGATATAAGCCTGTAGCATCACGGTACGACCAAATTGGATTAAATGTTACCATGATATAAAAATTAAGTAATATGGCTATTAATGTATCCGTTCCTAAAAGATATTGGCTTCCAATCCATAATGTTATGAAATCTTGGACCAGAAAATACAAACAAGTTATGAAGATACCACTTAGCCAAAAACTCACCATCTGCATTATTTTGAATATCTCAAACCTCTTTTTCACATCCTCCTTCACAACTAAATTACCTATACTGGCTGTTAGAGAGCCAAACAAAATTACTATAATAGATCCCAGATGGTTTGATATTATCGTATTATAATTTGAGTACAGGCCAACAAAGGATGTTCCTACTATAATTGAGATTATAATATTATCTGTTCCGTTGAAAACAACAGTTGCTACCTTATATAAAAAAATGGAACTTAAATTTTTATAGATAGCTTTCTTCTCTTCGACAGCTAAATCAACCTTCTGTTTTATGTATGGATAATTCTTATCTGCCTTGTATGAAACTAAAAGATTATATGCAAATGTAGACAAAATATTAAATCCAAGATATATGAAATAATTATGAGTAACATATAATAAAACTGTTTGAATAATGGTCTTAGCTATCCCAATCCATACCGAATATTTTGTAACGATATAACTCTTTTGATCCGCTGCTATTATCGAAGACTTATAAACGAACATATAAGATATAACTGTATTCATAAGAGAAAGTAGATAATAAACTTTTAAGTAGGGTATCTGTATATCTACATTAACAATCAAATCAATAAAAGGTAGTAATGCAACACCAATAACTGCTACCGCTACTGCTATTACATTGTAGACTTTACGATAAAAGGTTACTAATGAAGCAATTTTACGCTCATCCCGCTCAGCAAGTGGTTTATAAAAACTATAAGACATAGCTGTACTAAAACCTAAGTCAGCTAATGATAACATCGTAAGTACATCAGCAAACAATCCATTAATTCCTAGATAATCAACAGATAGTATACGTACAAAAACAGCACGACTAATAAAAGCTAATACGATCGTTACCATCTTATTAAATAAGCCCAATGTAATATTTAACGTTGAATTATACGTTCTACTTTTTTCATTATTTTGATTTATCTTTTCTACTTCTTCATTATCCGCATTCATATTAGTCTCCTTCTTCCTATAGTAATAGTAATCATGCTGGACTATATCCTAATTAATGATGCACTCCTTTTAGCATAAGATATAGATTAGGAGATACGTAGAATACTCTATACCCAATCCCAGGTAATTGGTTTCCTCTCACCTTATACTTTTCCCTATATCTTTTAGTTAATATGTCAAAATATTGTTTCTCCTTTTCCTTATTCTTCTTTAGAAGTATATAATTCTGTATAATACGATCTAGATATGATCGATATGTTGCGAATTCAAGCTTTGGATATCCAGCCTTTTTAAAATACTCTTCTCTCTCATTGAAGGCGTCAAAAACATCTTCATAAGTAAAATATTTTTTATTTTTTGTTATACTTCCATTATTATCTTGAAAATAAAAATATAAGGAACTCTCGCAAACAGCAACATTACCCGCTTGATAAATGGCTTTATAGGTTACAAATTCATCCTCATTAATCTTTCCTTCTGGATATCTTAACTTATGAAACAAGTCCTTATGATACAGTTTATTCCACGCTACACAAAAGAGCTCTCCATCTGCTCCTTGCAATTCCCACAAAGCCTCTATGTTGGTTATAGTCTTATACTTGTCACACCTCTTCACCTCATCACCATATCTATCTCCTGTAAAATGTTGAATATTACAAACTGATAGTTTGCAATCTTGGTTTAAACATGCATTCAATAAAACCTCATACATATGTATATCAATATAATCATCCGAATCAACAAATCCTATATATTCTCCAGTTGCTATACTAATTCCTGCGTTCCTAGCACTTGATAATCCACCATTTTTCTTATGAATAACTGTTATTCTATGGTCCAACAGAGCATAATTGTCGCATATCTGAGGGCAACGATCTGGAGAGCCATCATCCACTAGTATTATCTCAAGATTTTTATGTGTTTGATTTATGATTGATTCTATACATCTTTCGAGGTACTTTTCAACATTGTATATTGGAACAATAACACTAATTTTACTATTAACCATACGCTCTCCTTCAATTAACTTTGTTTCAAACTCAAAATAAGATACTTAATCGGAACTTTAACCTTAGTTAATGCTTTATTACATTTTATCTTTGATAATACAATACCTTTATCGAGCTTTGACGATAATCTAAGGCATTGCTTAATTTCTTCATTCTTCTCCAAAATCTCTTCAAAACACTTTGTACCGACTGAGACTTCATCACTTTTACCATCACTAATTGACTGGGTATTACTATAGTAATAGACTAACCAGTATTGATAGATTTCCTTTTCATACCTTTCATATAAGCCTAGGATTCTAAACGTGGTTTTATATTCTTCGAATAAGATTTCTCTATTATTCAGTTCTTTTTTTTGTGTATCTAACGTTATTTTATCGTATCTTGATAACGAACCGGTGTTTATATAATTATATATGTACAATCTTTTTGAAATTGTACTGATACTC
>NZ_CBDLAM010000022.1:5930-16758 GCF_965301125.1 Anaerosporobacter sp.
CTTTACATGTCTTAGATATTGCATATTAAAAGTAAAATCTTCACCTAAATTTAGTTTTTCCAGAAAGTGCAAATGATTATTTTTAATAATTGAAGATTTATAAAGTTTATTCCAGATTACACCGTAGTAATAACCAGTTGGGTCATTCAAAATATTCTTCATATAATCTTGATTAGAATAGATCCCTTGTTTATCCCAGATTTTATCCTTTCGGTGCATATACTTAGTAATACGAACATAGCCACATACAACCATATCCGAGTCACAGCTTTTCATATTATTTACTAAATCTTCGGTCATAGTTTTTTCTATCCAATCATCGCTATCAACGAATTGTATGTATTCACCTGACGCTTCAATGATTCCATAATTTCTTGTATCCGATACTCCTGTATTCTCCTTATGAAAAACTCTAACACGCTTATCTTTCTTTGCATACTCATCACAGATTTCTCCTGAATTGTCAACAGATCCATCATCTAATAACAGAACTTCAATACCTATATAACTTTGATCTAGTATTGAATCGATACAGCGATTTAGATATTGTTCACAATTATATACAGGAACTATTATGGATACTAACTCATTCACACTTTCACCTTCTTTCAATACAGTTTGACTGTTATTTCACTTAGATACTTACTATCTGTACTGTTGTTAATATTAGTTCCACCAATTTTAGCAGCTTCATTCACATATTTATTCTGAACTGGTACTTTTGTTTTTGCTCCCATTAAGCACCACTCGTATTCAATATCAACATGCCCAACATCTAGTGCCCAAAATCCTTCTTTTGCTAAATCATAGGCAAGTATTGTTGCTGTTGGACCTAATGCTATTAAGATTAATGATTGCTTATCAACCTTCTTGACTTCACATAAAATCTCTTCATATCGATTAAAAGCATTTGTCGCTGGTGCAAGTATTCTTTGAATGTTTTTTGCATTTTCAAATAAATCATTACCAACTCCTAATCTTGTTTTTTCACCTTCAACAATAACAATATCCTGTTTGTCCCATATTTTTTTAATATAATCAAATCTCTTTTTTGCTAAACTTTTGTCCTTGTAATCCATGTATAGCCGGGTGACATTGGTATTATAATAGGGTTTATTAGAATCTAAAAATTGAATCCAATCCATTCTATGATTTATCATGAATTCGCTCCAAAATCGCTTTGCAAACCGATTATACATCTTAAGGCTACCAAATGCATCCGATAAGCATACAATATGATTTTCAGTAGAAGAGCTGATAATTTCTATTAATCGATCCCGCATCTTTACTGAGTAATCTTGAAATGTATTCTGTTTAATGCCCATCATCCAAGAAAATTCACCATCACCGTAACGACTCATTGATACTCGTTTTTTTATTATTGTATCTATCGTTTCTTCAATTGATTTGATATCAACTCTTGGTGAAACCTTTCGTATCCGATTATTCTTCATATAAAAATATGGATATAATATCATTTCTTGTTTTATAAATCGCAAGATTTTATGAATGATTGATTTCACAATACACCTCCCATATTATCTGTTGTTGCCAAATCAATTAAATCCATTAACTTTTCTGATTGATTTGTTTTGACTTTTCTGCAGAACAACTCTTCCTGCTTCATTAATTTATCATAATCCAGCTCATCAAATACTGTAATCTCTTTCGGGTATTCAAAATAATGGATATTTCTCCAATTTACCAACCATCTTTTAATCGCCTCATCGCTTTTAATACAATTTACCTTAAAAGGAGAATTATGTACAATGGTATGAAAGTACTCCTCATCTGGAAACTGTATATGTTTCATAACTTTGTTAAACCTATTATGAGCATTTGCAAAATCTACTATATACTCTGCACACTCTCTTGTAATCGCCCATTGTGCAGCTCCATAATACAAAGGAAATATTTCTCCTTTTTCTTTAATAACTCCATTAAATCCTATAGTTCCCATACTTTTTAATCTCAGCGAAGCATATCGTAATAACTTCCTCATCTTTGAAGGATTACTTAGGTAAAAGTCATCGTCACGTTTGTTATAGATCTTATATTTTCTAGAAAAGTGCCAATCTCTTGTTTTAGCAATGTTACAACCCCTAATAAACTCTTTTCCATTGTTCTTTTCAAAGAACTGTTCAATATAAGAATTGGATTTTATTGGATAGTCAAGATTTTGTAAAATAACAAAGTATTCGTATTTTTCCTTCGATGCTAATGCCTCTTTAAGAAGTCCTAACGTTGCATTTATTGCATTAAAGCCTCCCCAATATACTTTGAATCTTTCCTTAGTAAAGTATACATGTGGAATACTCTTTAATTTCTCTTCAAAGACATCTATTTCTGATTTTGCATCAACATGTATATACATATGGAAATTCTCATTCTCAGTTAATTTATTCGTTACTCTTGCTACGACATCAGGATCGCAATGACATAGATTTAAGAATGCAATCTTCACAACCCTTCCCCCTCTCTCTGTCCATTACCTTTTGAATTCGTAATGTATCGCGTTCAGAAATGACACCGATAAAAACAATAGAAAATACAATCTAGTCTTCAACATCAAAAACGGTATTAGCTTAATTCCACCTTTGAATTCTAATTTGAACTCCTTAATAATCTTTTGGACATCTGTGATTTTAATATAACTAAGGAACATCTTATACCTTTTGAAAAAACCTACATTAGGATTACGTCTCGCCATCAAAAATGCTATCTCCATACAAGACATGATTACTGTCCCTCTCCAATATGTCTCAATATCAAAACTAGTACGTTTCTTTATATTACTAGTTACTTCATTTCTTGCATCTAGCAACTTAACTTTTCCTTCTAACTTAGCTAATGGATTTTTCTCATAGGTAAATATTGTGGAAGTTTCTCTAGTTACTAAATAATAATAGCACTTCTGCAATACATAACACTTCGTTGCATAACTAAGATATTCAGTTGTAAAAATTGTGTCTTCACCCACTTTTAAATTAGAGTTAAATCGAATCTTATTCTCTTTAATCAGCTTCGTACTTACCATCATTCTCCACAGGGCAGGATTCTCTACATATAATGCATCTTCTTCATTTCTTAGCCACGCATTTACATTATTTTGCGAAACACCAATAAACCTTGTAGCTAAATTTTCAAGAATTTCTTCTCCTGAATAGAATTCATTTTTAAAAATAGGATAACACGTCTCTTTAATTGCTTGATTCTCATATCTATAATAACCGTATATTACAGTATCTACCTTCTTATCAACCGCTGTTTCATATAGCTCTCTTAAACAATAACTTTCACTAAAATCGTCTCCATCAAAAAATAAGATATATTCTCCTTGCGCTAATTCTATACCTGTATTCCTTGCGATTGACACTCCTGCGTTTGTTTTATGTATAACCTGAATTCGCTTATCTTTTTTCGCGTATGTATCAGCTATCTTGGGGGTATCATCAGTTGATCCATCATCTATAAGAATCACTTCATAATCTATGAAATCTTGAGCTAAAACACTATCCAAACATTTTTCAAGATATCCCGCAACATTATATGCAGGTATAATAACGCTAATCTTAATGCCCATAATTTCCCTCCCTGCTAATTTTGTTCTTCACCTTAAGTGCTCTTTTTTCTTGTATTTTAATATACAGATACTTTCCTATTAAAAGTATTGGGAAACAACTTGCAGCATTAATGATATAAGCTTCCATAATTCCGTAAAATGTATAAGAGATAATTAAAATCTTTTCAATATTGCTAGTACTTTTTGCTATTAAGTAAAAGGCAATCGATAAGATTATTAGATATAGTGATCCATACATTACAAATAACCATATATACGAATTATCTAAGACAATCGCATCAAACCATTGCCCTCTCCAATATATCTTAGGAGCAAAGCTAATCGTTCTTCCTAACAAGGTAAATCCATAAACATCATATATATATGCGCCAAATAGTAATCTTCCTGTAAATAAATCATTGATACTATTAAAAATACCCATCATTCTTCCAGAAAACTTAGTGTACGATGCGACAAAGAGCGGTATTGCAATTGAACATGCTGCAAAACTGTACTTCGATAGAGGCTTTAACATATTAATAATCCTCTTCACATTCTTCTTGTCACATATCGAAAGAGCAACAGCAATTGTGGTCACCAAAACGCCTGTATTAGAATTCGTAAATTGATACGTAAGTAAATTGATAATCCATATAACTACTAGGTTTATTACTTTCAATTTATCGTATCTTGAATATAGATATTCCATTGATGTCCATAACGTTAACATTGAAAACGTATTGGGGTGTCCCAAAAAGAAATAATGTCGCCTAATTCCATTCCTATATACGTAATCAATCTTATCAGGCGTTACTAGTAATATAACGAAATATACAAGTATATGTATAAGCAATATTGCAATTTTCACATTAGAAGTTTTTCTTACCACTTCCTTCAAATCCACATCTTGCATAGCTATAATACCTAGAAAGCTAAATAGTATAAAGAAGTAATTTCCTTTAATACATGTATAAGCACAAACTACTCCCATTAAACCATATACTAACAAACGGGTCATTGTGTAGCTTTGTAAAGCAATTTTCCATATCATTACTCCAAAAAATGAAAGAATTAGTAACGTATCTATCCATTCTGGTCTTTTAAAAAGCGAAGAAGCATCCAATAGAAACTTAACCGCCAATATAACGAATCCATATTCATATAAGTTTTGTCCTAATCTCTTTTGCTTCATCTTACCCATTCCCTTTATCCTTTTGATTACTCCTAAGAGAAACAACTTTTTATCTTAAAATAGATAGACAAAAACAAATACGACCTTTTTTTCAACAAAATACATTCTAATTTTTTATAGGATGATGTCATTTTGATATCTATCGAATCAATAATTTCATTAATACTTTCAAATTCAAAAGCTTTCTTATATAGCTTTTTCAAACCTTCCTTGCTTTTGGTAAACTCCAGTAAAATATTAGTTATCACTCGAAAATAGTAAACATACATCTTTTTTGTTAGATCTTCATCATGTAAAGTTTCTACACAGTTCTTGTTGAATCGGAACAAATAATCCGTATACCATATTCTTGTCCTAAAGTCATATTTTCGCATTGCACTCTCACCATGCTGTCTGTAACTAATGATTGGAATATTCTTAATAATGGAACTTTGTACCTGCATAAAGTATTTTGCCACAAATACAAAATCTTCCCCAATCTTTAAATCAGCCTGAAACGTTATTTGATTTTCTTTAATAATCTCTGCTCGAAATAATTTACCCCAGCAAGTATTTAAAGTAGAGGAAGCCAACATATATTCTCGAATCACTTGCAAATCACTGCATTCGTTGTCTATATCAAACAACTCTTCTTTTCGGGCTCCATCCTCTTTCAAAGTATAATAGCTGTAGGCAACGAAATCATATTTGTCTCTAATAATATCTTCAATAATTATGGTAAGAGCATCAGGTTCCAAGAAATCATCTGCATCAAGAAACATAATATATTGGCCTTGACTCGCCTTAATTCCCACATTCCTAGAATCGGATACTCCTGTATTCTTTTTATCAATAATTTGAATCCTACTATCTATATTTTTATATTTATTACAAATTTCTAGGGAATCATCTTTACTTCCATCATTTATAATTATTACTTCCATATCTTCATATTCATTACGTATGATGGATTGTAAACATTCTTCCAAAAATTTATCCGCATTATATACTGGTATAATAATACTTAGTCTTTTCATGGCACCTTAAATCTCCCTAACTAAAACTATTCTTTAGATTAATTTTCATCTTAATAACAGTAGGAAACAGTAGGCTATATAATTTATATGTTGTCTTCGTCACTGTTCTCATAAATAATAATTTTGCTGAACTATTCTTCTTTAAGTAGGAATTTTTTCTCCACGCTGGAAATTCATTCATTAAGGTATCCCAATTGTTCTTTAATGCCATTTTGCATTGTGACTTATCCGCAATTCTACACATTCTTGAAAAGGAACTACATAACAAAATTCTTGCATAAAAGAATTCCAACGCTTCTTCGTATTCTTTAAGATATCCATTCTGTTCATAATATTGATATATATTGTTCAGTATGATAAATATATCTTGAGTTTTAAGAGAGGAAAAATTATTTAGCGAATTACTTCTTTGCACATAATGGATACACGCTTCATCTATATACGAATACGTATTAATATGTGGTATTAGTTTTAAAAAGAATTCAACATCCTCATAAATTAAACCTTTCGGAAACTTTACATTCGTCTCTTGTAGCCACTTACTTTTGTAGATTTTATTCCAAACAACAGACCTTCCAATCATCAACATTTCTTTTTTATCTGTTATTTTATTGCCAATTTCAATATCTTCATGATCAATATATGTGTGTCTAAGATTGCATTCAACAATATCACTATCTTCTTCTTTTGCCTTCTTGTACATAAGTTCATACATATCTGTCTCTACAAAATCATCCGAATCAACAAAGCCAATATATTCACCCGTTACATACCTAAGACCATAATTTCTCGCATCTGATAAACCACCGTTTTGTTTTATGTATGATTTAATACAAGAATATTTATTTGCATATTCATCTATTATCTTCTGTGAATTATCTAAGGCGCCATCATTCACAACAATGATCTCTATATCTTTCAGTGTTTGATTCACTAATCCGTCTAAACACTTTGGCAGATACTCTTCTACATTGTATACCGGCACAATTACACTCACTTTTACCATACTTCCCACCTCTTTTATATGCCATGATTATTAATTCGTTGCTAAGAACTGACTAACAATGTCTATGATCTGTTCCCTTTTAGACGTATAGATTTCGAACTCACAGTCTTTTCCTTTATGAATCAAATCGATTAACTGATCTTTTTCATTACAGCATAATACATAGTTCTTTTTTTCAAATGCACTTGCTATA
Source organism: Anaerosporobacter sp. (assembly GCF_965301125.1). Lineage (NCBI taxonomy): Bacteria > Bacillati > Bacillota > Clostridia > Lachnospirales > Lachnospiraceae > Anaerosporobacter > Anaerosporobacter sp. Next base: position 12,900 of record NZ_CBDLAM010000022.1, read on the forward strand.
TCAAGTTGATGGTCATCGACATGCTCTTTATATTTTGCTAATCTCGGATACACTATAATAGGTTTCTTTGCATTAATGGATGTTATAATTGATCCTACACCACTATGTGTAATAACTAAAGATGCACCTTTAATATAGGCATCAAACTTTTCCTTATCTAAAAAACGTTCATAAGTATAATGAACAGGTGTATAATCAGAGTTTCCAATCTGCGCAATTACTTCTTCTTCAATTAAATTTTGCTCTATGTACATGTCCAATGTTTTTAGTAATCGGTTTAATTGAAACTTCTGTGTTCCTAATATAACAAATATCACAAAACCATCTCCTTAAAATATTCCGCCACCATAAACAGCTTTTGGAAAATACTCTAACAGTTCTCTCCATTGCACTATGAACAAATCTGCAATTCTATACATTAACTTCCCTGATAATGAAGGGGCATCCACTCTAGAAAAAGACTCTATATAGATAATCTTCTTTCCCATTATTTTTCCTAATAGACAAATCGGATAAGTTGCTAATGCGCCTAATGAGATAATGCAATCTGGCTTCTCCTTTATTAATATTTGAAATGACTTGAAAAACAAAGCTATGAATTTGAATACAAATAACTTTTCTCTTCTGTTTATCTGTGATACATAGATCACTTTTTCTGTAAAATCTAGCTCATTAAAATTTCCCTTTTCAGTAAGTAAGAATGAAGAATACTCTTTTTCTATTTCTTTTAATCTTGATATTTCCTCAAGATGTCCTCCTGAAGAAGCCGCAAAACATATTTTCTTTATCATCCTAGATCACCTATTTTTCAAATTCCGTATACGGTATAATTCCAAGAATCTCATTCTCATCCTGATCAATACATTGAACAATTGACTTAACACGATTCGAAGTTAGTTCTGAAATGATTATCCAACCACAACTTAATACAAATCCTATCATACCAAAAAGTATTCTCTTTTTTAATAAGTCCTTATGACCATCTCCACTTAAAATGCCGTATTCAGCAGAATCTAGAATCTGAATCGTATCATTTGATGTTATACTTGTAATCTCTCTTACAAAGGCTTCAGCAACTGCGTTTGTAACCAATATTGATAACTGGGGATTTGTTGAAACTGCACCAATTTCAATAACAGAATCACTTACTGCCCTTACTCCTATCATACTTTGAATTGATGATGCATCAACATCTACGGTCTCGCTAATTAGTAAGGCAGCTCGTTCACACACTCTAGTGCTCGTCACTATATCTGCATAAGATATTAAAGCAATAGAAGAATTAAGAGATTCTTTCGTTTTACCATAAGCAACACTATAAACTGTAGTTGATGCCTGATACGTGTTTATTGGTTGTGTGTCATAAGTAAGAAACAAACCTACTAAAAATGTTAATATCGTCATTGCAATGATAAGCAGCTTCTTTTCCCATAATGCAAAGATGCTTAATTTTATGTCTTCTAACTGTATCTCATCACCCACTCTTTTTTCCTCCTAACGTTTATATCTTTTTATCAAAGTAATCACAAAAAATCCTACTACAATAATCCCTACCATTACACTAATTTTTCCAATAAAACCTCGTGTATTACTACTTGTATTATCAATTACTTCAGATGGTTTCTCTGCTTCCTCGCTCTGTTCAATCGATTCAACTTGAGAAACATAAGGCTCTGTCGTATACTGGCTTCCTTTAATATCTTCATAAGTAAAATAAATATTAATCGACTGTTTTCCTAACTTTACAAATTCTATGTATGCTTCTGCATAACTAACTTTACCTGCAACAAGACTACCAAGGCTATACTGTTGACTTGTATCAAGAGCTTCCCCTTCTATATGCATTGTAACATTATAGAAATTATCTGAACCTGAATTCTTATATGTTATATGAGCTCTAGTCTTCGCTCCTATATATACCTCTTCTTGTATAGATACATTTTGTATCTCGAATTTACTAGACTTGGTAACAGGTAGCGATAAGCTCATATCATTTAAATTGCTACTTGTTTCTCCATCAGAAAAAACTGCATTAATTGAAAACTTAACTGTTTCCGTTTTAATCTCAGAAGATGCTTTCAGTCGTATAGTAACTTCTTCTTTTTTACCAGGACCGATTTTCTCTATATACATTTGATCTGAATCTGGGTATACAACCGAAATGGTATCGGCGTTATTTGTAAATGTTAACAAAATATTATTGGCACTGTATACTCTTCCTGGATTATACAGCACTAGCTTTAAATCAAATTCTTCTCCAGGTACAATTGCGTCATCTGTTACTTTAAAACTATCAATTACAATTCTTGGTTTTGCATTTGCATAACTATCTTTTTTTGCTTCAACTTTCGACGGGATCACTGTAATCAAGATAAATAGAAACAGCAATACCTTGGCTATTCTTGTCCATCTTCTCTTCATATGAGTCACCCGTTATCCTTTATCAGTTTTTTATCATTTCGATTATAACGTTTATACCTTTTGCTCATATTTTCTTCACCGAAATAGTCATAATCTTTTATGTATTTTTTATATTGTGGTAAATCAACTTGGTTAACAATTAATCCATAGCATTTATCACCAAACTTACTTACTTTTCTCCTAGCATCACATAGTTGTCGCTTTGTGGTCTGATTTAACGAAGCGACTAAAGCAATCCCATCCACATAAGGGAACATTATATTAGCATCTGCTACAATATTCAATGATGGAAAATCAAAAATGATATAATCATATTTAGCCTTTACATATGATACAAACTCTTCCAATCTTGTAGAACATAATAAACGAATTGGGCTATTTGATGCTGTTCCACTAGGTACATAATTTAAATATTCGTAATTTGTTTCACAAATCACTTTATCTACTTCCGCCTTTTCAGCAAGATAATCCGTTAGCCCCACACCAATATTCTCATTCAATTTCTTGAACTTGCTTCCCTTTCGCAAATCACAATCTACTAGTAACGTCTTCCACCCAGCTGCCGATAATGCAATCGCGAGATTGATTGCTGTTGTTGTTGTCCCACTTTTTGATCCACATCCTGATAACAATATAGATTTATCACCAAAATGTTTTTTGTAAGAGTATATCTCTACTACGATTCGATCTATGGCATCATTCATTATCTGGCTATTATTACAGTAAAATTCAATGATATCTCCCATCTTTATCCCTTTCTTCTTGTTCGCTTCAAAATGTCTTGGTTCTGTCTAATTCTTACAACTTAGATAGAAAATACTTCAGTTTACTCTTGTAAAATTTTTCATCATATAGTAATCTGTAAGAAGCATACGAATTAATATCTAATCCGTTAATAGACAATATATAGCATGACTAATAACTATAAAAGTTGTCAATTAATCGATTATGCCTGAAAGGACTACTATAATGTTTTACATATTCTATAAATACTTAAAAAAATATTTCTTATTACTAATCATACTTATCATATTATTCATAGGCTTCCATAATGATCTTGACGTAACCCATTATGTCTATAGTGACATTGAAATACCAGATGCTTTTGATGGCTATAAAATTGTTCAAATTTCTGACTATCATTGCAAACTTATTAACGGAAGTAATAATAAGCTAATATCAGCTATTAAATCATATAATCCTGATATAATCGTAATCACTGGAGATATGATAGATTCCGCTCATTCGGATATATCCGCAGTTGAATCTTTATTAAAAGGAATATCAGATATTGCCCCTATTTATGCTGTATCTGGTAATCATGAGTTTGATCTCGGAGCTCAATATGATAAACTATTAAATTTATATAATAAATATGGTGTTATTGATTTAGATGATTCCAAAGTTGTTATTACGAAAGATAATTCCCATATAACAC
>NZ_CBDLAM010000022.1:16768-27979 GCF_965301125.1 Anaerosporobacter sp.
ATATAACACTATACGGATTAAGTGCCAATAAAATGGATGTCATATATAATCCAAAGGCTTTACCAGAAACAGAAGTTGGAACGTTCTCTATTCTTCTTTATCACTATACGAATCATTTTGACTACTTCACCGATAATAGATTTAATCTTATTCTAGCAGGTCATACACACGGTGGTATCATTCGAATTCCTTTTGTTGGAGGGTTAATAGGGAATAATTCAACCTTTTTCCCAAAATATGATTCCGGAAGATTTGTCCACGATCAAACAACTATGATTTCCAGTCGTGGAATTGGTGATGCCTCTATTCCAAGATTCTTTAACCACTCCGAACTTGTATGTATAACTTTACATTCTAAATAAACTAATAGGCCCCTCTGCGCCTAAACATTTGCCATACGGTTTGGAATATGATTTTGAAATCCATCATCACATCCCATTTATCGATATATTCGGTATCAAGTTCTACAATTTCTTCAAAATCAGTAATTGTACTTCGACCGTTTACCTGCCACATACCCGTAATACCAGGCTTAATACTAATTCTTCTCCAGTGACTTCTCTCATATTGTTCAACCTCATCTAAAGTTGGTGGTCTTGTTCCAACAAGTGACATATCACCTTTTAGAACATTGAAAAATTGAGGGAATTCATCTAAGCTTGTCTTTCTAATAAATTTCCCAACTTTTGTTATTCTCGGATCATCCTTCATTTTAAACATGAAGGCACCTTCCATCTCATTTTGTTGCATAAGATCTTTCTTCTTTTCTTCAGCATCTATGCACATACTTCTAAACTTAAACATATTGAAATTGCGACCATTCATACCAACTCGCGTCTGTTTGAATATCACAGGACCTTTCGACTCCATTTTAATTGCGATTGCAACTGATAACATAATCGGTGAAAAAATAAGAATTGCTACGGAAGAGCCTATTATATCTATTCCACGTTTGATTGCTCTTGAAGACTCGTTTAACGTCACCGTGTGATATGTTAGTACAGGGTAAGTACCTACACTACTTATATAGCTTTGTGCTCCATCTGCATAATATGAATTCACGATTACCCTAACTGTAACCCCCATATCTACACATATGTTAATATAAGATTGTACATCTATTGTGTTTCCATATTGTTTTTCCATAATATAAATTTGGTCTACTGCTTTTTCATGAATTAATCTTTCAATATCTTTAATACTACCTAAATATTCTGGTTCATCTGTATCTTCTAATGATACAAAACCAACTATTTCAATATCAATACTACTTTGGTCGAGGAATCGAATAAATTTACTGTATCTTTCCTTATGTCCAATAATTAAGGTCCTTTGACCAGTTTTCCTATACTTTCTCATAATGGAATGCATGGAGAACGCACTGAATAACAATAAAGCGTAGTTTATTAACAAGAAACAACAATATAACAAATAATTAATTGCTGCACCATTTCCATAGTAAAGCAATGAAAAAGTAACAGCCGTAGCAATAAGAAAAGACTTAGTTACTCTTATAATATATCTGTCGGCATAAAAAAATGTTGTGACGTTATATATTCCTAAACTCTTACCCGATAGAATATATACCACTAAAAATGATAACCAAATTGCGAAATATCCCTGATGAAAGTCTTCCACTCCTCCTTCTGTTATTATGGAAGCTAATATGAAGGCTATCCCACAGAATATACAATCACTAAATATATAATATAAATTAGTTCCTGCATTCCGATTAAACCTTCCCAATACTCCACTCTCCTTCCTCTATGTTAATTATTTACTTTCCATAGTATACCATTGCAACATTTTTTTGTAAAGTTTTACGTCAATTACCAAATAATAATCGAGCTTATTTAATACTTTATTTATATTTATTTTATATAAATTTAATATTTATAGTAATATATTCTCATAAAAAATGCTAAAAAATACCGCTGTAGGTTAGATACTATTGTGTCTAGTTTCTTACCCACGGCGGTAATTTCTTTATTGATATTCAATTGATATTGCTAAATTTCTTGCACTTCATCTGATTCATCAACATCAATATCTAATGTATGCATTGTTCTTCTCTTACGTCTTGCTTCCTCAGATGCTTGCATAATATAATCTTTAATCTCTGCTGCATGTTTAATATGAGAAAGTTCAAGCTCAGGATGAGTTGTATCTCCTGTATAACAAATTATTGTACCGATTTTGAATATTCTCTCTAAAAAGCTTTTTTTCAAACGTACGTCTTGAATCTTGTACATATACGCATCATCTTCTGTAATACTTAAAAACCCTCTTTTAATTGTGACCTTCTCATCCATAATTGTATATGTTGTAAAACATATCGGTAAGGCTAGAAATTTTGTTCTTTTCTTCTCAATAAAGCTCATTTTACTTTACTCCTTTAATATAACAAATTATGTTATTTATTACATCCCCTAAAATTAATTGTATTATTTTACTGTAATTTGACTAGCCTTATCAGCATTAGTCACTATTAAGGTTGAATCTTTTACTTTTGTTTTCTTCGGTACTTCAAAAATTAATACGGCTTTCTTCGCTTTCCCAGCAGCAATGGTTGATTCAAAATACTGGATATCATTAGATACAATTGATAAAATTGGATAATGAACTTCTTCTCCGATCTTTAAATTATATGATATACCAGAACGAATTAATTTAACGTTTTGCTTCTTCTTACTATTATTCTTGATTTTAAATTCAAATACAACTAGTTCGTTTCCTGATTTTGCTTCAACACCAAACGCTTGATCGCTATAACTTCCAGTATAGCTTGATGTTGTTGTATACTTTAGATAATCTACTGCTATATCCTTGAGCTGATAGATATCTGATAGTTCATAAAGGGTTTCCTTAACCTCTTCCTCTTCATTAGAATTATCTAACTTTGTAGTTTCATCAACATCAGTATCTTTTTTTGTATCTTCTTTCACACCAACTTGAACCGTTTGTTCGATTTCAACTGTAGCATTCTCATCTTCAGATGTTCTTTGATAAGCGTACACTAACCCATCCTGATAATACTTGTCGTACTTTAATATGCTTCCTGCTATGTACTGTGCTACTATTGCATTATTCTCTTCCTCTAATGTTTTAGTACTTGAACAAGCCGATAATAACATTGTTGATACCGACATAAACACAAGTAAGCAGATTTTTTTCTTCATTGCATCTCCTCCATCACTATCTATTATAAGTATATAATTTCATATAATCTGATATAATCTACTACTATATTAACAAGTTATAAGACAAATTTCAATGCATGTTTTGTCTATTTTTTTCTTTTACATACAAAAAGACAATCTTATTAGATTGTCTTTTATTGTTTAATGCATTATTGTTATTTCTATATTTTCGTATCTAACTCGAACCAGAATTCAACTCCGTTTTCATGATTAATTACACCACACTCTCTATTATGAGATATCATAATGGCTTTAACTATAGATAAACCTATACCGTTACCACCATATTCTCTGGTTCTAGCCTTATCTACTTTGTAAAACTTAATCCATATTTTATCAATATCCTCTTCTGGTATTGGATCTCCTGTATTAAAAACAGAAACTCGCATACAGTCTTGTTTTTGTTCTAACTTAATGTCAATCACCTTTTCATAATCAAGATGATTTAAGGCATTACTGATATAATTCGTAACAACCTCTTCTATCATGTATTCATCTGCCCAAACATCAATTGGTTCTGTTTCACGGAAGATTACTTTCGCTTCCTTCTTCTGCGCTAATATATTCGTTGAATTAATAACACCTTTTATTAGTCCTACAATATCAAACCGCTCAATGTTTACTTGATTATTACCAAATTCAATTTGATTTAAGCTAAGTAGACGTTTTACCATCTTATTCATTTTCGATGCTTCATCAATGATAACTTCACAATAGAAATTTCGACTTTCTTCATCATCATTAATGTTATCTAATAGACCTTCAGAATATCCTTGAATTAATGCAATCGGCGTCTTCAATTCATGGGTTACATTCGATAAGAATTCCTTTCGCATCTCATCAATTTGAATTTTATTCTGTATATCCGATTGTAGCTCATTATTGGCATTCTTTAATTCCGAAATCGTTGATTCAAGTCTCTCTGATAAGATTTTATTTCTTATCCCTAACTCTCCAATTTCATCCCTTGTGGTAACTGGATATCTCACATCAAAATCCAAATTAGCCATCTTCTTCGCTATCCCTGACAACTGATGTATTGGTTTGGTAATTGATCTACTAACTATCATGGTAATGATAATTCCTAAAAGAGCACCTATAACACCTACATACGCAAGAAATTTATTCGCTATGAGAACACTCTCTTGGATACCTTCAAAGTTAGATCGAAGATAGACATAATCCCCGTTATCTAGGGGTCCAAACAATTCAAGATAGTATGACTCCATTCTTTCATCGTAAACTTTGTATATCCCATATTTTTTCGTTGATGACAACTTTTTCATATAACTTGTAGATATTCCAGTCACATATGCATAAACACGGCTCTTTAACAGTTCATATTGTTGATCATTTATAGTCTGTCTATCTGGATAATCCAAAGACAAATTAAATCTTGTTTGTCCAAATACATTCTCTAAGTATATACTATTACTATCAATAACATATATATTAATATTACTATTTGTTCCTAGTCTCTCTAATGATAAATATTTTGTATCCATCACTTCGTTATTAGCATTATTATCTAAACTTGCGTCTGCTATTTTATAAACCGACTGAACACTATCATACATCTCTTCTAACTTATTAACCTTACTATATTGATAATAATCTTCCAAAAAGCCTTTGTTCATTCCCCAACAAAGTAGGACAACGCCAACAACTAAGATAGTGAATAGTCCTGTAATCTTGAACTTTATTGAATGTCTCATTCACTCACCTCTAATTTATACCCCATACCCCAAATGGTTTTAATATAGTCTCCCTTATCTCCAAGCTTACTTCTTAATTTCTTAACATGGGTATCGATTGTTCTAGCATCACCAAAATAGTCATAGTTCCAAACGTTGTTCAATATCTTTTCCCTAGATAACGCAACCCCTCTATTCTTTACAAAATACGTTAATAATTCAAACTCCTTATAGCTTAATTCAATAGGTTCGCCATCTATTTTAACTTGATGAGCTTCTAAATCGAGTGTTATCCCACCAATAGACAATACGTCTTCTACCACGTTAGTACGTCTTAGTATAGCCTCTACCCGTGCTACAAGTATCTTAGGACTAAATGGTTTAGATATATATTCATCTACACCTAATTCAAAGCCAAGTAACTCGTCTTTTTCATCACTCTTTGCTGTAAGCATAATAATAGGAACTTTAGAGTACTGGCGAATTTCTCGACATACTTGCCAACCGTCCATCTTAGGCATCATAACATCAAGAATAATAAGCGATATATTTTTATTCTGAAAGAATATATCAACTGCCTGTTCTCCATTTTCTGCTTCAATAACTTCATAGTCTTTTTTTGATAGAAAATCACTAACTAATTTTCTCATTCTACTTTCATCATCTACTACAAGTATTTTCAAATTTTCCATATAAACCACCCTTTATTGATCATCTTTTCTTTATAATAGCAATAATTTATGTTTAATATGTGAAAACCACATAAATTAATTATAATTGATACAAGAAATAAATGCAAAATAAAGAAGACGTAATAATACACAACTAGGTTGCTTTTATTACGTCTTAAACTTATTATTTATATTCTGAAATTTTGATTGTTTCGATAATTACGTCGTTTGCAGGTATTCCGCTATTAGCATCTTCCATATCAACACTTGCGATCGCATCTAATACATCATAACTTGCATCATCATAGATTTGTCCGAATACAGTATGCGCTTCAAACAGCCATGGAGTTCCACCTTTTTCCATGTATAGCTCTGTAATATCATCGCTAAATTCACAATTATAAGCAGCTTTCATAAATGTTTTAAAGGAATCTAAGTACGATTCTCCAAGCTCATATCCATTAGCTGTTAGTGCTCCTTCTACAGTTGCTTGATCTAAAGGATTTGCTTGTACAATGAAGAACTGACTTCCATTGGTATTGCTTCCTGAATTAGCCATACATAAAGCACCTCTTAAAGGATGTAAATCATCTGAGAATTCATCTTCAAAATTCTCGCCCCAGATGCTTTCTCCACCCATTCCAGTACCTTCTGGATCACCACCTTGAATCATGAAGTCATTAATGATTCTGTGGAATGTTAATCCATCATAATACCCTTCTTTCGCATGTGTTACAAAGTTCTCTACTGCTTTAGGTGCCTTATCTGCAAAAAATCTAACTTTAATAGATCCAAAATCTTTCACTACGATTTCTGCTACAGTATCCCCCGATTTAGGCGCATCGAATTGACTAGCCTCTTTCGTTTCTTTTTTCGAACAACCTACTAATGCCATTGTAGCTACAAGCATAATCGCAATGCATTTTGTTAATTTTCTCATGTAAAATTTACTCCTTTCCAATATCCAAAGACTATTCTTATAGTTGTAATACTCTTTATAATGCCGGAAGACATATTAATGTTTTCCAGGCTTATCCTATCGTGCTTAATCACACTTTATCTATTCTAATACAAGAACAATTTTCTTGCAATATATTTGTTCTGGCACATAAAAAACGCTATATAGCATAACTCTTATTAGTCATTGCTATATAGCATCTTGGGTAAGATCAAAGGTCTAAATCATCTTCGTTGATTGTCCAATTATCAATTCTCCTGGAAATATACATTTCTGATGGTCTGCCTTCTTCTTAATTACATCAAATAATATAGTAACTGCTTCTTTGGCTAACTCATCAATAGGCTGTCGAATGGTTGTAATGGTCGGATTGTAATAAGATGCGATATCCAAACCATCAAAGCCCGCTACAGAATAGTCCTCCGGTACAGATTTACCCGCGTCTAAAATCGATTTACATGCTCCTATTGCAATACTATCCGATATCGCAAAAACAGCGGTAAACTCTTCTCCCGATTCCAATAGTTCTTTCATAACTACGTACCCATTATCCATGGTGAAGGTTTCTATATCATCTTTCATACTTCTAACTAATTTCATGTCAGGCTCAATATTGTTATCTTTTAATGCTTGTAAATAACCTTTATATCGAATAAGCCCAATACTTGTATCATCTAAACTAGTTGTGATAATAGCAATGCGTTTGTGACCAATCTTACATAGATAGTCAACAATCTTATAACTCTCTTTAAAGTCATCTACAGCAACAAAAGAACATAATTCTTTTCTCCATTTTTCTGTCAGAGCTACTGTACATAAAACATATGGAATATCTAGCTGGGCTAACTTTTCCTCAGAATGTGTGAAATGGCCTCCTAGGAATATGATACCACGTAACTTCTTTTCTTTCACAAGTTCTAATGCAACATCAATTTCATCTTCATGGTCCTCAACTCTATGAAGTAGGAATGAATACTTTCTCTCTTGCGTTTCTTCTTCAATTACCTTAATCATCTTACTAAAGAAAGGATTACTTATACCTTTAATTAATACGGCAATCATCTTAGAGTTGGAACGTTTCAGATTACGGGCACTATTATTAGGTATGTAATTGTTCTCTTTGATTACTTTCATAATCTTATTTTTTGTTTCTTCATTGATATCTGGATGATTATTAATCGCTCTTGATACCGTGCTGACGCCAACACCACAGAGTTTTGCTACATCTTTAATTGTGATAGTACCCATGATATCCTTCCTTTGCTGCATATTTTATTTACCTAAACTTCGTTTAGTCCGTCTAAGATTATAACATATTTTTTATATTTTGCAATATATTCCATATAAATATGACAATTTTTAACTTTATCTACCATAAAGTTTTGTCACTTTAAGGATTTGCTCAGCTAAATCAATGTCAATATCATTTCTTTTCATTCTCCATATCCAATTACCACCAAGGGTCGATGGAGTATTGATACGCGCTTTGGAATCAAGTCCCAAATAATCTTGCATTGGTATGATAGCAAGATCTGCCACGCTTGCCAAAGTAAACTTAATATAATCCCAATGAATCTCTTCAGGTTTAGAATTATGATTATTTACATATTCAGTTGCATACTTTTTATCTTGTTCACAAAGAGTATTGTACCAACCTACAATTGTATCATTATCATGTGTCCCTGTATATACAACACAATTTTTATCATAATTATGTGGTAAATAATCACTCTCTTCTCTTGAATCGAATGCGAATTGAATAATCTTCATACCTGGATATCCACAATCTTTCACTAATTTTCTTGAACTATCTGTAAGGAAGCCAAGATCTTCTGCAATAATATCGACATTACCTAATACCTTTTTGATATGCTCGAAGATATCATTACCAGGTCCTTTTTCCCATTTTCCAATTACAGCATCTTTCGCTCCGTATGGAATAGAATAATATTCATCAAATCCTCTGAAATGATCTACTCGAACCACATCATATAGTTTAAAACAGAATGCAATTCTGTTGATCCACCAATCATAACCTGTTGATTTGTGATAATCCCAATCATATAATGGATTTCCCCATAGCTGTCCAGTAGCTGAGAAACTATCTGGAGGACAACCCGCAACAGCGGTTGGCTTTCCATCTTTATCAAACTGGAATAATTTCTTATTTGCCCAAGTATCTGCGCTATCATAGGCAACATAGATAGGGATATCCCCAATAATTTTAATTCCTTTGTCATTCGCATACTCTTTTAGTGATTTCCATTGTTCGAAAAATTTATATTGAATAAATTTATAGAATAGAATGTTATCAGCTAAAAGGTTTGTATATTTTTCTAATGCTTCTTTTTTACGTAGACGTATATCTTCATCCCAGTCATCTATTCCCTTATCCCCGAAATAGTTTTTAACAGCCATAAATAAACTGTAATCAACTAACCAGGACTCATGTTCTTCACAAAAATCTTCAAAATTATCAAAATTGTCATTTACCTTTGAACAAAATCTTTCGTATGCTAATCTTAGTAACTGAAATCTTGAATGATAGATTTTATCATATTCAACTCGATCTACAAGATCACCATAATCAACATTTTCACATTCATCCTTAGTAAGTAAACCTTCTCTTATAAGAGCCTCTAAATCTATAAAGTAGGGATTACCCGCAAATGTTGAGAAAGATTGATATGGAGAATCACCATAGCCCGTCGAACCAAAAGGCAAAACTTGCCAATACTTTTGCCCTGCCTTTTCTAAAAAATCTACGAACGCATATGCTTCTTTAGAAAAAGTACCAATTCCATACGCTGATGGCAAAGAGGTAATCGGTAGTAAAATTCCACTTGCTCTCATTAAAGTCATCCTCTCGAAATTACATTTTACATTGTTTATTAACCTTTTACTGCTCCACTTGTAACACCTTCAATGATATGTTTCTGACAAACCAAATAGAATACTACAATTGGAATAATTGCTAATACTAACATGGCCATCATTGCACCCATATCAATTGACCCATAACCACCTTTTAGATACTGAATTGCTATTGGTATTGTTTTATAATCCGAACCAATTACTAGATATGGTAATAGATAATCGTTCCAAATCCACATTACATTAAGGATTGCAACAGTTACTGAAATTGGTTTCAAGATTGGTAATACTACAGAGAAGTAAGTACGAATAGGATTGCAACCATCCATCATAGCTGCTTCTTCTATTTCAATTGGCACAGACTTAACAAATCCACAGAACATGAATACCGAAAGTCCGGCACCAAATCCCACATAGATAACTATGATACCAATTGGGTTATCTAAACTTAATACATTGGCTACTTTAGTCATTGTGAACATAACCATTTGGAAAGGTACGATCATTGAGAATACAAACAAATAGTAAAGCATACTTGTAAATTTGCTTTTAACTCTAGTAATGTACCATGCTATCATAGCTGTTAATAAAACAATAAATCCTACTGAAAATACTGTGATAAATAACGACCAACCTCCTGCATGTAGGAAGTTTGTTTTATTTATTCCGCTAATATAGTTCTCAAACTGAACAAAAGTCTGTTTATTTGGTAACACGAATGGTGCATCACTTATAAAAAACTTTCCTTTAAAAGAGTTCATTAACACGATGAAAATTGGTGCTAAGAAAGCAATTGCTAATACAGCAAGTACAATAAAAATAATAACGTCTGATGGTTTACTTTTCGCTTTCATTAGTTCTCAACCTCCTTAGTTCTAGTCGCTCTTAGTTGAATTAATGCAATAGCAACAACAATAATAAAGAAGATTACTGCTTTTGCCTGACCAATACCTTCAGAACCTACCTTACCATAGAATGTATTGTAGATATCAAGAGCTAACATTGCTGTTTTCTTTGATGGTGCACCAGCTGTTAATGCAAGGTTTTGATCGAATAATTTGAATGAATTTGATAAAGTTAGGAATAGACAAATTGTGATAGATGGCATAACTAATGGAATCGTTACATTTCTAAGAATTTGTTTCTTATTAGCTCCATCAATTCTAGCTGCTTCTACTAGATCTTTTGGTATATTTTGAATACCAGCAATATAGATAATCATCATATAACCAATTAACTGCCAGTTCATTAAGATAACTAAGCCCCAGAAACCGTATTTTGGTGCAAATGTTAATGTTACTCCAAATTTATATAGAATTCCGTTTAAAATCAATTGCCAAATATAACCTAACACAATACCACCAATTAAGTTTGGCATGAAGAATATTGTACGGAATATGTTAGTCCCTCTTTTTCCTCTTGTTAACAATGAAGCTAACGCGAAAGCAAATATATTAATTGTAATTACGGATACTACTGTAAAAGCTACTGTAAATAGTAATGCATTTAAAAAGTCCTTATTCTGAAATGCTGCTTTATAATTGCTTAACCCTACCCATTTTGCATCTGTTACTGTTCTAAATTCTGTGAATGATAGATAAATACCCATAATGAAGGGTACTATAAACGCTATTGTAAATGCTATTAATGTAGGTAATGCAAAAATTGGAAAGTACTTCTTCAAATTTTTGTGCATATTCCTCTCTCCTGTCCTTTTATTTTGAAGTTATAAAATTACTTTTGTCTTTATCACTGTAAGTTAGTTCTAAAAAGGGTGAGTGAGGAATTAACCACACTCACCCTTCTTGTTGATT
>NZ_CBDLAM010000022.1:27989-31222 GCF_965301125.1 Anaerosporobacter sp.
GATTAATAACTATATATTATTAAATACTTTTAGGAGACCAAATTATTTAGCTCTTTCTGATTTCCAAGAGTCTTTAACAACTGTTACAACTTGATCCCATTCCATGCTACCTTGAACGTATTCAAGTAAAGCGTCACCAAAAGCGTTCTTGAAATCTTCACTTGGGAATGCTGCGAATGTCCAAACTACAGAAGTAGTTCCTTCTTTTTCCATCCACGCTAACACTTCTTTTGATAATGGATCACTTGGTTTTTCTGCATCTGTGAATGAATCAAATGGAGCAATGAATCCTAAATCTTTAGATACATATGCTTTACCAGTTTCACTTGTGAATAACCAATTTAAGAAATCCATAGAAGCTTGTTGTTTTGCTTCTGAAACTTGACTATTGATTGCAAAGTAGTTTTCAGTACCAACACATAAACCTTGTGTTTCTTCACCTGCTACACCAGTGTAGATAGGCAAAAATTTGATATCACTTTCACTAACTGTGTTTCCATCAACTTGGCTAATTTGGCTCCAAGCCCAGTTACCATTTTGAACCATAGCACATTTTCCTAAAGCGAAATCTGCCATAGAGTCGTTTACTGATTTAGCTCCTAATAAACCTTTTTCAACACTTGAGTTGTTTGTATATAAATCATATATATTCTTGAAGTTTTCAGCATACTTAAATTCAATTTCATTAGCTGCAAGACCTGCTAATACAGTATTATCATATGCTGTATTGTCTTTGAATTCATAATAAAGTGGTAAGTTTGCTAAGTGAGTTTGCCATCTCCATTGTTCACCAGCTGCCATAGAAGTTGATGCAAATACACCTTCAATATTAAGATCAGCTTTTCTTGCTTGCATGTCTTCTACAACTGCTTTTAAAGTAGCAAAGTTATTGATTTCATCCATAGAAGCAACTGTAGTTGCTCTATCAGTTAAAGCAAAATATTTATCCATGATAGCGTTGTTATAGATAATACCATAACCTTCAACTGCATAAGGAACTCCATATACGCCTTCACCTTCTGTAACAGCTAAGCTCTTATCAGTTAAGTGTGAATATAAATCTGAATCTTTCATATCAGCGCAATAGTCTTTCCAGTTTTGATAACCAACAGGTCCATTGATTTGGAAAATTGTTGGGGCATCTTTTTTAGCAATTTCTGATTTTAAAGTTGTTTCATATGTACCAGATGCTGCAGTGTTTACTTTAACTTTAATACCAGTTTCTGCTTCATAATCTTTCGCTATCTTTTCATAAACTTCTGCAATTTCAGGTTTGAAGTTTAAGAAGTAAATAGAATCAACTTTTTCAGTTGAAGCATCATCAGTACTTGTGTCATTGCCATCAGTATTAGCTGCTTCTTCTGTTTTGTTACCGTTATTAGAAGTTTTGTCATTTGTGTCATTCTTCTTTCCACAACCTGTGAACAAGCTACTCATCATAACTGTTGCAAGAAGTAGTGCTACGATTTTTTTAGATTTTTTCATAATAAACACCTTTTCCTTTCTGCTTACCCTCTTTTTTACCCTTTTTCGAATAAGCACTCAATTAATGAATTTTATACTCTTCGAAAATTGATAATGATACTAGATCTTACCTATAAGTATATCTAACTAGATATGTTACTTTCCCAACAATCATATCTTAGTAACGTTATCGGTATCCTTATCGGTATCGTTTCCAGTTATCATGGTTTTATAGTAACATATGTACAAAATATTTTCAATAAAAAAAGTATGATTATGACGTTTTTGTCATTATAAACATATTTATTTATTGTTTTTTAGATATATTTACTTAATCGTTTCATTTTTATCAAATTTAGTAAAATCAGGCTGTCCACCAATTTCCACTAGCAATTATTAAGCATAATAACTTAATTGTATCGTTGTAGTAATTGTTTGTACCACTCTCAGCTACCATTTTCCATAAAGAATTTACCCAATTTTGAGCACCTTTACTACTACTTTGACACATTGCTGATATTAGTAGAGGGGCTACGTAACTCATATCATAATAACTCTCGATAGCAGATCCGTTCAATGTATAACCACTTCGTATATTCTCTGGTTTATTCCCTGTTTCTTTTCTTATCCAGGTGTTTAACAATGAAATCATGTCTTTTCCCTTTTTACTACCGGTAGTTAGATAATCTACACCTATACGAAACGGCACTCTGCAAGCATTGTAACCATAACTTCCATCTTTTGCTCCCTCTAAGAAATAAGCATTAGCTGGACTATATTTTGTGTTATCTTTTACAATGAAATCTGGAACTAAACCTGTTTTACGAGATGATTTTACAGTTAATTGATTTAATATTGTATAACTTTTTGTAACTATTGAATTCCAAGTTTTATTCCCTGTAACTTTTGCAAATGATTTAAAATGTTGAGGCATAAGATCTGAGGATCGAAGTCCTGTGTATTGCACATGGTTTTTATCCAAAGTACTCGCCCAATTACCTAATTGAATGGTATTGTTCTTTTTATTTACTTCATATTTCATAATGTCGTTAATTATATTAACAGCAGCTTTTTTATAATTAATGCTACCACTACTTCCCCATTGTTTGTCTGCTAAAAGCAATGCATATGCTATATCTAAATCACCATCTGTGGCTGAACTACCTCCTCCAAGGTCTACAATTTTCTTACCATTATCCCCCTGCTGCCATGACATTAGATATTTACCACGCTCGCAAGTGTTAGCCTTGTAATATCGATACATTCCATCAAATAATTTTTTGGCACTTTTGTCATACCCAGCCATATAAACCGTTATTAACATACCATACCCTTGTGATTCTGAAACACTGATTGGCACGGTTTGATTATTCTGTTTATTATACTTTTGTCCACTACTCCATACATAATATTGCGCTTTTCCGGTAGCGTAAGGATTCTTAACTATGTATTTTTTCTTCCATAAATCATAAAATTCTTTTGTCACTTTATCTTTCTTTGATTGCTTCACACTTGGAGTTATCGTCCCTTTTGTATATGTAACATGTTGTGGAAAAGGATAATGAATTACCCCTGCTGCTGAAACCTCACTAGCTACCTTATAATCGATCAATTTGCCAGTTTCGTCACTAAATCTTAATGAATTGTTTGGTACTACGATACTTGTTACCATAGATATTAAAATTATAATTGCACATATCCTACTTGATTTTCTTCTATTGTTTACTTTCATACTGCTCCTCCTCATATAGTAAAATCCCGCGCTAATC
>NZ_CBDLAM010000023.1:0-30887 GCF_965301125.1 Anaerosporobacter sp.
AATAATTATTTGTTACACGGGACTGCAAATTATATCTGCAAAAAAAATGCCTTTCGAAGTCCAATTGTCTTTGACAATCCACGTATCCTCCTTTATCTTTTTATATTACTACTAAATCAGGAGTTACACTTTTAAATACTTTTTTTGTAGTTATTAGCGCATACTCATTTTACTACCATATTTAATATGGTAATATATGGTCCCCTTGTTTACCCACTATATTATAACTCAAAATTTTTTACATTAAAGTGTTTTTTTATTTTTCTACCTTTTTATAAAATATGACGTTTTTCGCCATTGGTTTTTATTTGTATTTTACTATGTAGCTATGTATTACACTGAAATAATAGCCTAATATACAGTCATTTCCTTGTTATAAATTGGTAGTATTGGACAAATTGATTCCAATCTTTCAAGTCCCTCTTGACGGACAAAATTCATCATTTTTAGCGTAAACTTTACACGTTTGAAACACTCTTTTTTTCTAAATAAAACCATCTCTTTTACTCGATTTAATCTCTATTTTTTCGTAACAAAATAAAGGATTAAAATAGCATATAAAGAACAGGTTTGATATTAAATCCCTGGTCTAAGCTAAATTAATCCTCATTGAAAATTTAAAATAAATATTTATCTACCCTATCGGCAGTTACGCATTAAGAAATAATCATAACTTCCTCCACTGAAACTTCTTTTGCTTCATTGATATGAAATACTTTAAGCACTGGAGCTTCCTCATTCATTAAAGAAACAATTCCATAAAGTAACTTAGAATCATATGCAAGCCGCTTATCCTCTTCTGATGGCCTAGCTGGTGTTTCTGGATGCGAATGAAAGTTCCCGATTAGTTGTAATTTATTACTACGAATATCTTTGATGGCCGCAAACTGTTCCTTGGGATCCATTGAGAAGTGCTCTCTACTGGCATCTATGTTCGTTAGGCAATAGACCTTCTTCACATAGGTGACTCCATCAACGACAATCCCTCCAAGCAAGCCACATGCTTCATTTGGTAATCCATCCTTGGCATGCTTGATTATCGTATTATAGTCTTCTTCATTAATCTGTATCATGCTCTTCAACCTCTATTCTACTTATTAATTTACTTGATGTACTTGTGTTTCTAAAAGTAGAAACGCAAGTACATCAATAAACTCAGCCTTCGCACTCAGTAAGTTCGTAGTCAATTAACTTCGTTATGGTTGGATTATCGGAACATACGGCACAACCTTTACTGTTCTTTGGTAAGCTAATTGTACGAAACTCCATCTTAAGAGCATCATACGTTAACAACTTTCCAACTAATAACTCTCCAACACCTAATATGTACTTTAACGCTTCCATAGCTTGTAAGCTTCCAATGACTCCACCCATCGCCCCAATAACTCCTGCCTGCTTACAAGTAGGCACTGCATCTTTTGGTGGAGGTGATTGGAATACACAACGATAGCAAGGCCCTTGATTTGGAACATAAGTCATAAGTTGCCCTTTGAATCTTATAATTCCTGCATGAGAAAATGGTTTCTTTGCCATAACACATGCGTCATTGATTAAGAATTTAGCAGGAAAATTATCTGTACCATCGATAATAAAATCGTATTCTTTCACTAAGTCAAGGATATTCTCAGAAGTAACAAATGTATGGTAGGTATTCACCGTCACATCTGGATTCATTTCATTCATGGTTTCTTTAGCAGATAGTACCTTTGGCTTTCCTACGTCCTTCGTTGCATGAATGATCTGTCGTTGTAGATTAGATAAGTCCACTTCATCAGCATCAGCAATTCCAATTGTTCCAACACCTGCAGCTGCTAGATACATGGCTGCTGGTGCTCCGAGTCCACCTGCACCAATAATTAATACTTTTGCATTTAGAAGTTTCTTCTGTCCCTTGGCTCCAACTTCTTGTAAGATAATATGTCTGGAATATCGTTCTAATTGTTCATTGGTAAATGCCATTTAGAAACTCCCTCCTCCCATAAAATACAAAAACTCTACCGAGTCGTTTTCCTTCAATACCGTTTCCGCAAATGCATTGGAATCTATGAATTCTTCATTCACACTCACTGTAACATATAGTGGATTTTCGATTTCTTCTACCTCTATTAATTTTTCAATTGAAATTCCATCCTCTACTTCTGTTTTCTTACCTGCAACTGTTATATACATGTAATACCTCCGTTTTATATGTCATTCTATGTGATGTTTATTTTACTATTGTCAAATTGTGATTTATCGACTCAAACTTCGCACATCAAAAATTATATCTTGAGTAGATGGTTGCTATATTCGTGAGGAAAACTGTCTGAACACGTCAGCACTGTACTGACTACGTGTGAAGCCAAGCGAGAGCGCGTTTTCCGATGAATATAGCAACCATCTACTCGGTGAAAAACTACAAGTGCGAAGTTTGAATTATTGATTAATAAAACCTTCTAGTAAATCTTTAATTTCCTCTTTTTTCTTTACTCCATGACTTTGATTAACAACCTCACCATCAACAAATACTAAGAATGTCGGTGCTCCCATAACAAGATAACGACTTGCAAGTTCCATATCAAAATTGACATTTACTTTCACAATCTTAACTTGTTCACCATATTCCTCTTCTAGTTGTGAGAGAATTGGAGACA
This sequence comes from Anaerosporobacter sp., assembly GCF_965301125.1. Lineage (NCBI taxonomy): Bacteria > Bacillati > Bacillota > Clostridia > Lachnospirales > Lachnospiraceae > Anaerosporobacter > Anaerosporobacter sp. The sequence goes on from NZ_CBDLAM010000023.1 coordinate 2,634, forward strand.
TTTGCTTACATGGTATGCAAGAGTCAGAATAGAACTCTACTAAAACAGGAACCTTCGCTTGCAATACTTCGTTTTCAAAATTATCTTGATTAACACGACTCGCCACAAACTTACCTCCTATACTTATTAGTCTTCAACCTTCTTAACAAGAAGGTTATAGGTACCGTCTCCATTATTAAGTAGTTTTAAAATCTGATGTCCTTCTTCTTTCAAGCTTCGTGGTACATTCTGCACGGGTTCTCCATCATTCATCTTAACTGATAGTATCTGTCCATCATCTAATTCCTCCATGGCTACCTTTGCCTTAACGAATGTTAGTGGACATACCACATCTGTTATATCTACGGTATCATCAATTTGAAAATCAGTCATTATAAGCCTCCTCTACTACCTTCTTTAGTGCATCCCAACCTACACGGTCAATAGTAAACTTAAATCTCTCTCCAGGATTTGCATTATCGTCAAAGAATTGAATTGCTGAATCCGTTACACGATATAATTGTTCTTCCGATTTGATTAATGGCAAGATACTAGAACCCTTGTTAATCGTATTACCAAACAAACCTCCGAACGAAACAATATACGCTTTATCCCCAGCCCATGCCTCTGTTGGGCAAGATTTTGCACATCTTCCACAGTAAGTACATTTACTCTCATCGAGAATGATATTATCTTCCTCTATGGTAAGAGCACCTTCACGACATGCCTTCTCACATACTCCACAGAAGATACATTTATCCTTATCCCATTTGACATCTAACGCACCTTTAACGCCAACGTCATTCTCTTCAGCTTTTAAACAATTATTCTGGCAACCTGTAACACCGAATTTAAACTTGTGAGGCAACTCTCTAGCATAATAACGTTTATCCAGTTCTGTTGCGATTTCATAACAATCGATATTACCACTTGGACATACCGTATTCCCTTGGCAAGCGGTAACAGTTCGAACTCTAGGTCCACAAACACCAGGTTTACATCCACCCTTTGCCAACTCTTCCTTAACCTCTTCAATATCTTCAAAACGAATATATGGAATCTCAACACCTTGACGAGATGTTAGATGTACATACCCTTTCCCGAATTTATCCGCCACTTTATAGATTGCCTGAAGATTCTCCGAAGTTAATGTCCCCCCTACGACTTGTAACCGTAGCGAAAACAATCCCTTTTGCTTCTGGCGCATAAAACCACCTTTTTTCAAAGCACCATAATCAATAGCCATTGTACTGCTCCTTTCGTATTACATAGAACTTCCATAATTTCATAACGCAATTGTTTATAACATAGGATTTGTGAGCTAAAAGGTCATAAACAATGCTGATAATAACTACTAGTCATCATTTATCCATTCAACAGTTCACATGTATCTGTGTATCAATAAAGTAAACACGCAAAACTCTTAGCCACCTATCCTCGCTTCTTAGCTACGTACTATGACTAAGAAACAATAGCGAAGCAACGATAGTACTTCTTAGTGGGTACTTAACCAACCTAGGAAGGTGAGCCATGGATGGCGAACCAGCCGTGCGATGTGGAAATTGATAGATTTAGATTACCTTGTGTCATCGCACTAGGGAGGCAGGATGCCGAATCGAAGGCGTTTCCGTATCTTTTGAATATCTACATGTACCCGCTTAGAAGTACTTAGTTGTGTAGCGTGTTTTGTGTCATAGTACGTAGCTAAGAAGCTTAGAAAATGTATATAGAGTTTTGCATCGGTACCTGAAATACACAAATACCTCAATCCTTTTCAATTGCCTGCCTAAAGTCTGCAATTAAATCCTCTATATCTTCAATCCCCACACTGATTCGAATCAAGTCCTCATATACACCAGCATTTTCTTTTTCTGCGTTCGAACTGGAATGATATATAGTAGAAGCTGGATGGATCACAAGTGTCTTGGCATCTCCTATGTTAGACACCTTCAATGCATAGTTAAGATTGTTAATAACCGAGAAAGCTTTCTCTTTGGAACCCATACGTATAGTCACCATAGCCCCATATCCATTTTGAAATTGTTTCTTGGCTATTTGATAATACGGACTGCTTTCTAAACCTGGATAATTCACATGTTCCACCTGGTCTGCTGTCTCAAACCACTTAGCAAGTGCTAACGCGTTGGAACAAGCACGTTCCATACGAAGGCCTAAGGTTTCAAGCCCAAGGCAATTAAGATAGGAATTGAATGGGGATAAGCAGGCTCCTGTGTTGCGAAATAGAGCTTCTCTTAATTTGGCTACATATGCATATGGTCCCATCTTTTTATACGCCATAATCTGAGGATACTGTTTTTCGTTCCATGGAAACTTGCCACTATCTGTTATAACTCCACTAATAGAATTACCGCTACCATTGATATATTTTGAGGAGGAATGAATGACTATGTCAGCACCTAGCTCTAATGGTTTTACTAAATAAGGTGTTGCCAAAGTATTATCTACGATGAATAAAATGTTGTGCTTCTTTGCAACTGCGGCTATGGCTTGTATATCCAGTACATCAAGTTTTGGATTTCCGATGATTTCTGCAAAGATAACCTTGGTATGCTCTGTTATGTTCTTCTCAATCTCTTCTGCTGTTGTCTGAAGAACATATTTTGTATGTACTCCAAATGCCTCTAAATCCCTAAATAGTCCAATGGTTCCTCCGAATATCCCTACGCTGGAGATAATCTCATCAGAAGTTTTCACCACATTCATTATGGCATTGAATATTGCAGCCATTCCTGATGCACATGCCACGGTACTAATTCCACCTTCAAGTGCAGTAATTCGTTCTTCAAAGGATGTGTTAGTTGGGTTACTAACCCTCGTATAAGAATAACCAGGCGCAGCATTCACGAAGACTCTCTCTAATTTCTCTGCCGATTCCTGTTCAAATGCGCTAGACTGATAGATCGGTGTTAGCGTTGCACCAGTTTTCTTATCACTTCTCACATTTCCATGTAGCAATGCTGTGTTAAACTTTATCTTATCTGCCATACTCCTTCCCCCTTATCTTATTATTTAGACGTGAGAAATTACTTAGTAATTCCCACGCCTAACTTATGACTCCTTGCAGAGTACGGTCTTACACTATACATAATTCTGAGAAGTAACTTCCCTACTTCTCTTAAGTTAGATTACCCAGTAGTTATTATGAAATACTACAAAACGATAGGTATCAAAACGCATCCACTTATTAAGAAATGCAACTTCTCTTCTTTCATCTAATCCCTGATACTCTTTTAAGAAATGCGTTAACTCTTCTTCTGAGCTTACCTTAATTGCAAATCCTCTTCCATTTGTAATTGGACGACCTGCATAACGATACTCCCTGATTGGAATAATATCGCTAATCTTACCATCTCTAATTTGTATTGCTACTTGATCACGTAATTCCAAGATATCAAAATTCTCTGGATACTCATAACTCTCACCTTTCAGTGGAATAGCATCTCCAATTGTGTATGTAACTGATGACACTTCTGTTTTGTCTACCGTAAATTGTTCGACATTATAATAAAATTCTTCAAAGATATCGCCTCTAGCTTTTAATTTACCTTTATAGAAAGTCACTAATTCTTTGTTTTCTTTCTCTTCTTCCGCACTGGTTATAATTCCACCGCCTGCAACGTCATAGCCATCTACAATAACAAATCTTCCTGTCACTTGACTTTGTGAGAATTGGTCAAATGCAACTGGTTCCTTAGTTGTAATAACTACCTCAGCAACATCATTAAGAGCTATCTTTTGAGCCTGCTCACTGGAATCCAAACTAGATGCATCAATTACTTTGATAATTTCTTCTAACTCACCTTCAATTTCTCTGGTCGCTAATTTAATCTTATATTTCTTATCCTTTACTAGATTGTTCTTGCCCATCCAGAAGATGCTGGCTCTAAAGGAGTTGGTTACAAGCGGTTTGCTATCTTCGAAAGCAATTATCTCTCCACGTTTATTAAAGAATTCATCCGAAACAGTTATTCCTACGGACTGTCCTGCGAATACAATGTCTGTCTTATCTCGATCTGCCCAGTACTCAATAGTCTTAACAGTTGTCTTCTTACCTTCTGGATATATAGTAATCTGATCTCCTACTTGTAAGGTTCCTGCTTCAATACGACCAGAGATAATTCTTCTATCATCAAACTTATATACATCTTGAATTGGAAAACGAAGTGGTTTCTTATCAAGCCCTTTTTCTTTCTCGATGCTATCCATTGCCTCGATAACGGAGTTACCCGAAAACCAATCTAATTTATCGGATTTCTCTAATATATTTTCACCATAATAGGCAGAGATAGGAATATAATCAATTGGTTTGATATTAAGAGTATCAAGAAATTCTGTCATATCCTTCTTAACAGATTCGTATACTTCCTTTGAATAATCAACCAAATCCATCTTATTAAGCACAACATATACCTTCTTAATTCCTATTAAAGAAAGAATGTATGCATGGCGTTTTGACTGTTCCTGAACACCTTCCTTAGCATCAATAATAAGAAATGCTGCTTCTGCATTGGCCGCTCCTGAAATCATATTTTTCAAGAATTCCTTATGACCTGGGGCATCTATGATTACATACTCCCTCTTATCAGTCTGAAATTGAATTTGCGTGGTATCAATGGTGATTCCTTGTTTTTGCTCCTCTTCAAATGCATCTAATAGATATGCATATTCAAAAGGCTTTCCTGTTTCCTTTGCAATTCTCTTTACCTTATCAATGGTCCCCTGTGGTAACGAGTGGGTATCATATAATAGGCGGCCAATAACCGTTGATTTTCCATGATCCACATGCCCTACAACTACTATTTTTAATCTATCAATGTTTTCATTCTTTGCCATACTAATCCCCTCCCTCCTACATATATCCGTCTTTACGCAACTTCTGCATTGCATATGAGTCTTCTTGGTCTTGTGCTCTTCCTGCCCGTTCACTAACTGTTGTATGTTTCAACTCTTCAATGATATCCTCTACCGAAGTCGCATTGGATTCAATCTGTCCAGTACAAGGTGCACAGCCTAAACTACGATAGCGTTTTCCATCTCTAGCAAAATATAAATCAATAATTGGAATATTCTCGCGTAAGATATATTCCCAGATGTCGATTTCGTTCCAGTGTAATAATGGATGCACACGGATATGATTTCCTTTCGGAAAATCGGTCTTAAATTGGTCCCAAAGTTCAGGTGGTTGATTTGAATAATCCCACTCATCATTCTTATTACGTTCTGAAAATACTCTTTCTTTGGAACGCGAACCTTCCTCATCACGACGAACACCAACGATTAATCCGTCGAACTCGTATTTCTTAACTACTTGCTGTAATGCTTCTGTTTTCAGTGCTTTACAGCAAACCAATCTACCTTGAGCAGGACCCATTCCAGCATCAATGGCTTCTCTGTTGGTATGTACAATTAAGTCTAAGTTTAATTCCTTTGCTACCTTATCTCGATAAGCAATCATTTCTGGAATTTTGTAAGTGGTATCTACGTGAATGAATGGAAATGGACAATATCCAAAGAATGCTTTCTTTGCTAACCATAATAAAACCGTAGAATCCTTTCCTATTGACCACAGCATACCTAACTTACCTAACTTCTTATACGCTTCCCTGAGAATATAAATACTTTCCGCTTCCAATGTGTCTAAATGATCCATATACTGATCCTCCTATCATAATGATTTACAATCAACTTCTTGGATTCGAGAGCCAAAAGGTCTTAGTTTAAGTAGTAAAGCAAAACTCGGAATCGTGTAGATTTACTTCTTAACTGACGTACTATAACTAAGAAATAGTAGCGAAACATCTATAGTACTTCTTAGTGTGTACGGCATATCCTAGGAATGCGAGGCATGGAGGCCGAGCAAACCTGAGCTGAGGCAGGAGCCGAATCGAAGGTGGTTCCGTACCTTTTTGACAACTGTATTGTACACACTTAGAAGTACTTAGGTGTGTAGCGTGTTTCGTGTTATCGTACGCCAGCTAAGAAGCTATGATATGTATATAGAGTTTTGCAATTAATAAATTGACCTTTTGGCACTCTAATCCTTCTAGCTAATACTGGTTAGATTCCTTACGGTCGATTACAATCTCCCTACTCTTTCCATTTGGGTTTTCAATTGACCACGTTACAATATCTCCATCACAGCTTGTTGATAGATGACTTCCTCTTCCACCAATATCTGCTCCAAGATATAGAGAAATTGCTCCAAACTTACATTCTTTCACGCAAGAGGCACACCCCCAACAATCTTTGGGATACTGAATATAAGCCTTGTTATTATCATCCATTGCTAGCAAAGTACCTGGGCAAACTGAGGTACACATAGTACAACCAACGCATTTATTATTATTAATTGCTATGCTCATAGGTCTCACCTCGCTTTACCAAGTCTCTATAGATAATATTAAGTGTATTCCCCTCACGTTTGGAATTCACATATTGTAACCATTCTTCACGACTTTCTGGATAGTCTAGATTTTCTGCGAAACTATGCCATCTCGTTTCTTTTCTCGCTCGTAGATGGGCTATAACACTTTGACAGACCACAAGCCGTTCTCTTAATTCATATACAAACAGTAGCTCATGCATGTCATCTGCCCTTAATTGTTTACTCAATTCTATAATCTGTTCAATCTTCTCATCCGCTAAATCTAATTGCTTTTCATTATATTGATAATGACTACTGATACCTCCTGCATAGGTATCCATAACCTTTTGCATGGCTTCTTCTAACTGTTCTGTGGTAAAAATGGTATCTTCACGGTTTAGTATTAATTCAATCTCTGCTTTCTTATTTCTAACGAATACTTCATCAAAATCATTCTGATAAGATTCTTCCTGTCTTTCTTCTTTCATTGCTTCTACTGCTGCATTCGCTGCAATTTCTCCCTCAACCAATGCACCTGTAACATACTTTTGAGGACAACCACCTGCTACATCACCAGCGGCGTATAATCCTTTGATTGTAGTTTGTCTATTGGTATCAACCCAATATCCACTGGCTGTATGGCCACCTACGATATATGGTTCTGTTCCTTCAATCTCTACATTCTGTTCACTTGGATTCTTTCCTGATTCAACCCACTTAAGCGTTTGACTAGGTGCCATGTTTAGATAGGCGCGAAGTAATTCTCTATCTTGTTCTGGTGTACCCCCCTCTGTTCTTAGATAACAAGGTCCCCTACCTTCTAGATTCTCACGAACCGTTCCATAAACTCTTTCTGATGTTGTATTTCCATATTTATCATCATAAACTTCTCCTAGGGAATTCACTTGTTTCGCACCCACTCCTTGTGCTATGGTTCCAGTTGGTGCAATGGTATCCTTACAACGTAACGCGATAAATCTCATCTCAAAGGTGGTCATCTCTGCACCCGATAGAATTCCCATGGCATACCCTGCACCTGTATTAAATGGAGGATACCACATCTTATGTCTAGAAAATCCCGGATTGTTTGGTCGATATAGCCCTGCTGCTCCACCAGTTGCACAGATCACTTTCTTTGCGTGAATTACATAAAGAATATTCTCTTCAATGTCAATCCCCAATGCTCCATAGATTTGATTATCTTTCACTAGATACTCCGTAACTGCAACTCGATTTAATACAGTAACATTCTTCAATGCTTCTACTACATCAGCTAGAATTGGTTTAATATTCTCACCGTTAATCTTAATGTTTCGATTACCTCTTGCCACATATTCACCATTCTCATCTTTCAGAATTACAAGCCCAAGATCCTCTAATTTCTTCGTTACTCGGTTAAGTCCTTCAGACATTGTAATCAATAAATCATCTCTTACAATTCCTGCTGCATCTTTCGTAGCATAATCAACGTAATCCCTAGGAGTTCTCCCCTTTACTATGTACGCATTGATTGCATTTACTCCTGCTGCCAAACAGCCACTTCTCTTAATATTGGCTTTCTCTGCAATAATTACACTAGCATCCGACTTCTCCCGTATGGTCAGAGCCGCATAACACCCAGCTGTCCCACCACCGATAATCAAGATATCCGTATTATAGGTTTTCACTGTAATTTGTTTACTCATTCTATACCCACGTTCCTTTCTTTGTTGAGATACTTGTGTATTCTTGTGTAATGACCGCAAAACTCTATTTAGGTTGTCATAGCTTCTTAGCTGCCGTACTATGACACGAAACACGCTACACATCTAAGTACTTCTAGGTGTGTACATTATAGGTGTCTAAATGGTACGGAACCGCCTTCGATTCGGCATCCTGCCTCAGCGAAGGCTGGCTCGGCTTCCTAGGTGTTGTTGTACACACTAAGAAGTACTATAGATGTTTCGCTATCGTTTCTTAGTCATAGTACGGCAGTTAAGAAGCAGATTTACGTAATTGAGAGTTTTGCTTATTTACTTTGTTGGTACACAAGTACGGGTAAGTTATTGAATTGATTTAATATTCTTTGTTGCTACGTTAATAACTTTATACAAGTAGCGTGATGAAGTTTAAAGGCACATAGACTATCAAATTTCCCCTGCTACCTACTCATAAATAGTGATTCTGAAAATTCAGCATACAGATTTGACACCCTATCGTTTATAGGAATCTCAGGTAATTACGAAACTAGGTACCCTCAACAGATACTTCTTTCCTTGCAACTATGCTAAGAAACGATAGCGAAGTAACTATAGTACTTCTTAGTTATGTAGCGTGTTTCGTGCATAGTTGCAAGGAAAGAAGTATCTTCACAACCTATCTACGTTTCGTAATTACCGTCCCGTCCCCCCTCCTAAATAAACACAGGGTTCCTATCTTCCATTGCTTTATTTTCAAGTAAAAGGGTACTATTGTCGTCGAATGCGTACAATCGATATACCAAAACATTGACCTTCTCGCCTACTTGAACGCTTTCTTTCTCAAGGGATCTTGTGGCTGTGAAACTCTGTTCTTTCACTCGAACCTTTATTTCTAGGTTATTCCCTCTAAAGGAAACGCTTTCCACAATACCTTCTTCTGCTGCACTAAGATATTGCTCTAGTTCTCCTTGTTTTGCTATTCTTATAAACTCAGGTCGTATGACTGCTTGATGCATTGACTCTACCTTATCAAATCCAATCAAGCTGGTGTAATCGTCAACTAAGCTAGACTGGCCTATAAATTGAGCTACAAATGGTGTGGTAGGTTTCTTATAGATATCAACAGGTGAACCCATCTGTTCTATTCGTCCTTGATTCGTTATAATGATTTCATCAGCTACTTCGATGGCTTCATCTTGGTCATGTGTAACGAATATGCTAGTAATCCCTACCCTGCTGATCATTTCCTTAAGCCAACTTCTAAGCTCCTGTCTAACCTTAGCATCGATTGCTGCAAACGGTTCGTCTAGTAACAACAACTGAGGATTAGGCGCTAGGGCCCTTGCGAATGCAACTCTTTGCCTTTGTCCACCTGATAATTGATTGGGATAACGATGTTCTAGTCCCTCTAAGCCAATTAATTTAATTAATTCTAATACACGGTCTTTCGTTTCTTTCTTACTCTTCTTCTGAATCTCCAGCCCGAAAGCAATATTATCGTATACGTCCATATAACGAAACAAAGCATAACTTTGGAATACAAATCCGATTCCTCTCTTGCTTGCAGGAATATCATTGACCCTTTTCCCATTAATGAAGATATCTCCTGAGTCTGGTTGTTCTAAACCTGCTATCATTCGAAGGATTGTGGTCTTCCCACTTCCACTTGGACCAAGTAAACCAATTAATTTACCTTGTTCAATTCCAAAGTTCACATGATCAGAAGCTTTATAATTATGAAAGGTTTTATTGATGTCTTTAAGTTCTACGTACATATCTTACCTTCCTCCCTTCTTCGCCTTATATTCCACTATATTTCGTAAAATTAGGATAATAACTGCTAGTACGACTAAGATTGATGCCACAGCAAATGCCGCTGATAATTTGAATTCATTGTATATAATCTCTACATGAAGAGGAAGTGTATTGGTCTTACCTCGTAGATGCCCTGACAAAACAGATACCGCGCCGAACTCTCCCATAGCTCTAGCGCTACATAACACAATTCCATATAACAAAGCCCATTTTATATGCGGAAGTGTTATTTTACGAAAGATACGAAATCCACTTGCTCCCATAAGCGCTGCCGCCTCTTCCTCATCTCTTCCTTGTGCGTTCAAAACAGGAATAATCTCTCTTGATATGAATGGAAATGTTACAAAAACCGTGGCGATAATTACACCTGGTACGGCAAATACTATTTGAATATTATGTGCATTAAGAAAATCGTGGGCCCAACCAATACGGCCAAATGTAAGAATAAAGATCAAACCTGCTATTACTGGGGAAACAGCAAATGGGATATCAATTATTGTTAGAAGTAATTGCTTTCCTTTAAAATGAAATTTAGTAACTGCCCAAGCTGCAAATAATCCAAAGAAAGTATTTATAGCTACTGCTGTTATGGTTGCAATTATTGTTAACCGTAGGGCCTTAATGGTATAGGGATCTGTAACTGCTTCTATGTATTTTGCTAACCCATCTTTCAACGCGTAAACAATTAGTACAAGCATGGGGATTACAAGCATTATAATGACAAATAACAAGCTTACTGTTATTAATACGATCTTTGTAATCTTGGTTCCTTTTTTTAGATTTACTGATTCTTGTTCTATACTCATACCTTCCTCCTACTTTCTAAGTTGTTCTCTTCGTTGCATGAACTTGAATAATATTAAGCAACAATAAAATCAAGAAAGATACCACTAACATAACTAGCGCAATGGCTGTTGCATCCGTATATTTTAATTGCTCTAATTTCGACATAATTAATAGCGGTGCAATCTGAGTCTTATACGGGATATTTCCTGCTATGAAAACTACACTCCCATACTCCCCAATTCCTCTTGCCAATGCTAAGCCAAATCCTGTTAACATCGCCGGTAAAATCTCTGGAAATATAACTCGTAAGAATGTTCTACTACCACTTGCCCCTAACATAGCCGCTGCTTCCTCGTACTGCGGGTCAAATTTCTCTAAAACAGGTTGGATTGCTCTAACTACAAATGGTATCCCTATAAAAACCATTGCAATGGTGATTCCCACTCTTGTATACGCTATTTTAATTCCAAGCTTAGCGAATATACTACCAATCCAACCTTGATCCGAATATAAGGCAGTTAAAGATATGCCAGCAACTGCTGTTGGAAGTGCAAAGGGAAGTTCAATTAATCCATCGAGTAATCGCTTCCCCGGAAATTCATATCGGACTAATACCCACGCTAGAATAACACCAAAGATACAATTTATAATTGCCGCTATAAGTGCACAGGAGAAGCTAACTTTATATCCCGATATGACATCCTTAGCGGTCACTATTTGTATAAATTCATGTAAAGAAAGGTCAGAAGCACATATTATAATAGATGCCATGGGAATAAGCACAATCATACTAACCATTGAAAGTGTAATCCCCAATGATAAGGGGAATCCAGGTATCACCCTTCTTCTCTTTGTTCGTTTCAACTTATTCTCCATGACAAAATTCTCCCTTTCAATCATAATTTACTGCGTATAGATTTGATCGAATACTCCACCATCTTCAAAATACACTTCATATGCTTTATCCCAACCGCCAAAATCATCTATATTTACCATGTTGAGTGATAAATTAAATACACCTGAAAACTCTTTTAAAATCTCTGGATTGGAAGGACGATAATAGTTTTCCCCAGCAAGTCTTTGGCCAATGTCAGAGTAGAGATACTCTAGATATTCTTTTGCTACTTCTTCCGTTTCGCGTTTCTTAGCTACAGAGTCTACAATTGCCACTGAAGGTTCTGCTAAGATACTAATGCTTGGCGTAATAATCTCGTATTCATCAGGATGTTCCTCAAGTGTTAGATAAGCTTCGTTCTCCCAAGCGATTAATATATCTCCTTGACCATTCTCGACAAATGTTGTGGTCGCTCCTCTTGCACCTGAATCTAATACACTTACGTTCTTATATAACTTTGTAACAAAATCTCTAATCTGTGTTTCATCTCCGTTATATTGATTATCCGCATACGCCCATGCAGATAAGAAATTCCAACAAGCTCCTCCAGATGTTTTTGGATTCGGAGTAATGACATTCACACCATCTTTAATTAAATCAGACCAATCCTGTATATTCTTTTCATTTCCCTTACGAACTAGGAAAACAATTGTTGAAGTATATGGCGAACTGTTCTTATCAAATTCCTCAATCCAGCCTTTGTCAATTAATCCTGCCTCTTCTATTGAAGTAATATCATGAGCTAACGCTAACGTAACAACATCTGCTTCATTTCCTTCAATAACCGATCTAGCCTGCTTTCCAGATCCACCATGTGATTGGGTAATCGTGACCTCTTTTCCCGTCTTATCCTTATAATATTTAGTGAACTCTGCATTATATGCTTCATAAAATTCTCTAGTAGGGTCATAAGATACATTGGTGATCTCTATAGAGCCATCTGAGGAAGAGGGATCTTTTTTGCATCCTGTCAATCCTCCCACTGTTAGTAGTACAACAAAACTTAGAGCAAATACTTTCTTGATTCCTTTTCTCATACAACATCCCCCTTAAATTTTCTTTTCTTATATTTCATATTGGATTAATATGAAATGATTTTCTAAAATATACCACTTATTTCATACTATGTCAATAGGATTTATATATATATTTTACTTTATATGGTGCAATTATGTTAAATACGGATTTTTCTCCCAAATTAACTACGTAATTTTGCAACCTTCTCTTCCTCAATAATTCCCTTCCTTCTTACTTCCGTTTATTTCTTCTCTGCTATAACCTCCTCGTAGTAAGAAGTATCGATTAAATCACTAATATCCACTTTCTCTTGTATTAGTTTGTTCTCATAGGCAAACTCAATTAAATTTGCAATCTTATCCTGTGATTCTTTCGTAAGTTCTGGGTTGAAATAGGAGAATGTAGTATCATAATTGTACGTATCTTCGTATACGGATTCTGGAATCTGACCGCCTTCACCAGCTAATGCTTTATACGCAGCCTTTTCATCTGATGAAGCATAGTCTTGTGCCTTGATTAATGCGCGTATGATGGCTTTTGCTACATCTGGATTTTTCTCTAGATACTCATCTCTACCTGCAACTAGGATTTGTGATGTCCATTGTGGTGTATCATAACTTGTATTTACAATCGTTCCAATTCCCAATGTTTCAAAGTATTTCTCAGCAAATATAGTGTAGATTAGTGCATCGGCCTCCCCTGTTGCTAAGATAGACTGTGAATCTGCATTTGCATTAATTATCTGAATCTTGCTTTCATCTAATCCATAATTCTTTACTAACTGATAATAGTAATAATGTGCAACAGTTCCTTTTCCTAGTATTACTTTCTTTCCTTCTAAATCTTTCGGTTCTTTAATATCGGCTCCCGGTGCGGCCATAATACCAAATTGGTACTCTGTATTAGCTGCTGCGAACACTTTGATTTTTCCTCCATTACTCTTCAATGTAACGATAGGGAGATCACCATAAATAGCAATATCTATCTCATCCGACACAAATGCTTCATTAATTGCAGGCCCTGCCTGCGCAAAAGCAACATACTCAGGTTTATACCCTACTACTGCTAATTCTTCTTCAATATATCCTTTTGCTTGAGCAATCTTAGCACTCTCTAAAAAGTTACCATCTTGTGTTGGTGAGGCCAATTTTACTACTTTTAATTCACTGATTTTCGTCTCTTCATTGGCTGAGCTATCGCTATCATCAGATGTCTGCACGGTTTGATTTTCATTCTTATTCCCGCATGCTACTAAGCCAAACGCCACCGTAATTAATAAAACTACACTTATTACTAACTTGCTCTTCCCTCTTTGGTAACCTTTAATCTTGTCATTTACATTTTTCATACTCTCATACCCTTTCTTAATTATTTATTATCTTTCCTCAATCAAATTTTCCCATCTTTTCATAAAAATAAAAAGAGGCCTTAAATAGTATAATTATACTATTTAAAACCTCTGGTTTTTCCAGTCAGTTTTATTCCTACTAAAATTATATGAATAATATGTTTATGAGTATAACTCTTGAAATTAGCAATGTCAACATCTTTTTTTATAAAACATTAGAACAGATATCTCAATTCGTAAAATGAGCTAACTGTTCTAATATTTACATAATTATTCATCATTTATTAACTTTAATATTTCTTGTCTCTTATTATAGAATTCTTCTGAAAACTTTACATGTTTACTTCCCTCTTCAATTACTCTTTCCGAGAAATGAACTCTTATATCATTAATTATAGTCCCTGGGTGCTTACTCATAACTAAGATTCTTGATCCTAATAACAGCGCTTCCTCTACATCATGTGTAATCAAAAATATAGTTTTACGATTATTCCACCATATTTTACGCGTTAAATCTTGGATATTCTCTCTTGTCAGTGCATCTAATGCCCCAAAAGGTTCATCCATCAATAAGATTTCTGGATTATTAATCAATGCTCTTGCAATAGATACTCGCTGTTTCATTCCACCTGATAACTCATATATTCTCTTATCAGCAAAATCTTCTAATCCTACTTTTTTAAGATAATCTACAACAAGTGGGGCATATTCTTTTTTAGGGACTTTCCTCATCTTTGGCCCAAATGCAACATTTTGGCTTACCGTTAACCACTCATACAAAGGTGGATTTTGAAACACCACTCCTCTATGCCAATCTGTTCCTTTGACTAGATTTCCCTCTAATTTTACACTGCCGCTTGTTGGAGGAATGAATCCTGCAAGTATCTTAAGCAAAGTACTCTTACCACAACCACTTGAACCTAATACACATACAAATTCTCCCGGAAATATATTCATATTAATGTTGACAAGGGCTCTTTCACTTCCCGATTTACTAGAATAATCAAGGGTTACATTCTCAACTGAGATTAGTTCATCGGAACATTCATAGCGTTCATAACCACATTCTGTTCCACCATTGTTATTCATCAATCTCACACCCTTTCTTCCATTACTGACTATTTAATGCATTTTCTATAAACTCTGTAGTAATAGCTTCTTCATAGACACTTAAATCTGGTGCTGATTCTATGCTTTTTTGTTCCACCAAAAAATCTGCTGTACTCTTAAGTGTCTTTGCCATCTGTCCTTTCAGATATTCTTCGGATAATTGCTCCTTTGCAGTAAGCCATTTGACTTGTGAAGCCTGTTCCTTTGCCTCTTCCTTCGCAATACCTAATATAGTCGCTATATCATTCACCGCTTTTTCTTCGTCATTATAATACAAATCCGTAGCTTTTATCTGAGCCTTTACATAATTAGTCACAACTTCAGGATATTTTTCTGCAAACTTCTTATTCACTACATTCAAATCAGCTGTAATAACTCCCTCTTGTGCTAATTGTTCACTATCAGTAATTACTACACCATCCTCAATTAACTGCCCAAGTACTGGATACCAAACATATGCAGCATCGATATCCCCTCGTTCCCATGCAGCATAGATATCGTTTGGTTGTAAATCAACAATTGTTACTTCAGATTCCTTTATCCCTGCTAGTTTTAATGCATTTAATAGAGAATAATGAGATGTTGAGGCAAACGGAGTAGCTATTTTTTTCCCTTTTAAATCACTAATATTATTAATACTACTATCTTTCTTCGCTACAAGTGATTCTGCTTTACCAATAATATCTCCAATCCAGAACACCTCATAATCCAACTTATTGGCAATACCTAGCGCAGTAGGGGAGGACCCCAACTCTGAAATATCAATACTTCCAGATACAAAGGCTGTGTTAACATCCCTACCCGAATCGAATTGGACTATATTCACTTTCGTACCTAATATTTCTTCATAATAAGCCTCTTGTCTTGCTATAAGATCCGCATTAACCAGATTCATTGTTCCAATGTTCACAACATCAGGAAGTGTTTTCTCACTATCTTTCTTTCCACACCCCATACATTGTAATGCTACTATAAGTATTAATATGATTCCAATTATCTTTTTATCTTTCACTGTTATCTTCCCTTTCTTACTAATTTTTACCCTTCCAGTGCACAACTCTTACTTCTAGAATACGGATCAATTTATCCAAAAGAACTCCCGTGATTCCCATAATAATAACTCCCATAAAAATAATATCGCTTCTTAAATATTTACTCGCATCTAATACCAACCACCCAATTCCAGATACCGCTGCTACCATCTCAGCTGCTACAAGGGTTGTATATTCCACACCAAGAGCTGTTCTAAGTCCTGTGAATATATCCGGTAGCGCAGCTGGAAATACAACATAGAAGAATATTTGTACCCGATTTGCTCCTAGTGTTAGAGCTCCATTTATGTAATCCTCTTTAATTCGTGTTACTCCTGCTAAACAGGATATATAAATGGGCGCAAATCCAGCTAGATACAAAAGTGCAATCTTAGATGAATCTCCAATCCCCAGCCACAACACCAAAATTGTATAATACGCAAGTGGTGGCAATGGACGGTAAAACTCAACAAGGGGTTCGATTACTGCACGAATTTTTGTGTTATATCCACTCAAAAGCCCCAGAGGAATTGCCGTGACAATAACTAACAGATATGCGTATAATAGTCTCCCCAAACTATTTCCTAGATGTGCTAAAAGACTATATCCTTTATATCCATTTTTCACAATATCAATGAAACTCTTAACTACGCTCATTGGAGATGGAATAATTATTTCAGAGAATATACCTATCTTCGTTACTAGATACCATGTAAAAATAATGATAGCTACTGTTATTAACGTAAGGAGTTTTTCTATTTTTATTTTTTTCATGTTATCTTAACTCCTTCTTTAATCACTAAACTTATAAACATCGGTAATCTTACTACCTTTTCCTATTAATCTGGCCATTTTTCACTACTATTTTCATCGATGATTTCATTATATGTCTTATGACTCTTATTTAAATTCAAGCTCATCTCCCAAGTTGACCGATACCCTAATTTCTCGTATAACTCCTTTGGTTTCTTGCCAACCGCAATTAATTTAGATTCATAAGCCCCAACGCTAACCAGCCAATTATGTGTATATTGAAGTAATGTTGTTGCAATCTGATTCCCTCTATATTCTGGTTTGGTATACACATCTATAATCCAGCCATAGTAACCAGGAGTAAATAGATAATAAGGGAAATCACTTTTAAGCAATGCACCTGTAATACCAATTGCCTCGCCTTGTTTATTGTAGGCAACGAAGTGGCGAATCCTACCTTTTTTATATTCTTCTATGTATCTTCGTCTAACTTCCTCAGTTGCATATTCAATCATTTCTTCCTCTTCGCTTCCTATCTCTTCAAACAATAATTGTCTAAAATGGACTGCTAGATCCACATCGTCTCTATCCATTTCTTTTACTAAAAAATCTTCTTGTTTCATACGAAGCCATACCCTCCCTTCACAATTCCAACTCCATAGAAGATGATTTTATATCGTAAATCGATCAAGATGACATAGCAACGGATGTGCATCTTCTTCTAAGGCTCTTCTCGTATTGAAATTCTCTTCTCTAACCTCAATTGGTTCAAGAACCCATATCGTAGATAAATCAATATCACCTAAACGTTCGCGTAATGCTTGATATGCTTTACTAAATTCCTGACCAGCTATGATAGCCTTCTTAACTTTTGCTTTTACCTGATAACTCTCTCTCTCTTCACTAAGAAAATTAATTGCTACTATTTTGTCAAACCAAATACTTGCAGTCAAATTTTTATTTGTTACTGATGTCTCGATTACTTCAGAAAACGAAATAGTTCCATCTTCACGAATTTGAAATGAACCTTTATAAGTAACATGTGGCACTCCATTCTTATCCACAGTTGCTAATGCCTTAATTGTTGTTTTACTATTAATTATTTTAATTAAATTCTCATCTAATCTAATTCCCATTTCTATACTCCTTTCAAAATAACAAATCTATTAGGCGTCGCGAATCTCTTTTTAAATTCTTGATAAATCGGTATCCGGATGATTTCCACACCTTCTGTAATTATCCATATCAACATTTAAGTTGTATTTTCGCCTTATTTGATCAAGACCATCAGCGAATCTTATATAATATTCTAATGATGGCGACATTTGATTAAAGAAAACAGAACCAGGGGCCACGTTCCAAACACAACCAACTGTGCTAACCCCATGTTTTGCAAGTTCTTCTGCTTCTGCCAAACACTTTTCAAGTGACTCATCTTCAGACTGAAATCCTTTTGGCGTCGCCATCTCAACCCCAACCACTAATCCGGTTGTAACATTACCAACACCAAAGATTTCTACTGCCTTGTATAATCGTCTTTTCCATTCATCATACCCGATTCTAGCTGACTTACCAGGACAGACCCATTCAAACAAGTCCTTATCCAGAACCTCGATATCTGCAGTGTATGACGTAAGCCCCGTAGTATCATAGATTCTCCTTAGTTGTTCTTCGTTAAATGCTGTTCCAATTAACTGACTTGGAAACCTCTTTCCGCCAAAATTCTTTCCTATTCGCTTTAGAATCTCTATGTACAAGTCAACTTCTTCATCAAGAAGTTCCTTTCCATTCAAGATAGATCCCCCTGTCAGAAATATGCTTTCATATCTTCCAGGTTCTTTTAGTGCCTCCTCTACTGTCTCTGCAATATCATCTACATTAAGTATTTTAGGCTTGTTTTCCTTACTACTATTATACGTAGCTGCAATTGAACAGTATTTGCAACCATGACCAGGCGTCTCCCAAAACTGACAATACTGGTTGGGATTAATATCGATTCGTTGTGGTCTTGCTGCTGCAATCTGCCACATTGGTTTCCCGCTGCTTGTAAACTTATCATAGTAGTCAGGTTTTTCCCAATATTCTACCTCTTCAAGTATCTCACCTTGGTCGACTAGAACGATTCTATCATCTATTACGTCTACAAGTATTGGTTCTCTTTTTCCTTCTTCAACACTAAAAGCAGTAAGAATGGAAGTTCCATCTCTGAGAATAAGGGATACTGGAGTAGCATCTCCTTTCTCCCTAAACATTCCTCGGTACTCCACTTGATGAATATCAGGGTCCACTTTGGCAAGTGCTTTTTCTGTATAGTTCACTCCTCTTCGTTGTACATCTGTCTTTATAATCACAAAAGGAGATATATGTGGGTACTTCCTAATAACCTCACTAATACTTAATTCCTTATCTCTCCAATCCTTTACCACTCCCATTTTATTTCCTCCTTAATTTTTACACTCTTTTCAAACAAAAAGAGGCTCTAAACAGTATATTTTATACTATTTAAAACCTCTGGTTTTCCAGTCAGCTTTTCCTACTAATATTGTATGAATTGTATGATTAAGAGTATACCTCTTATAAGTAAAAATGTCAATATATTTTCCAAAAATAAACTATAGTTATTATTCCTGAAAAATAGGTAAACGTTCTTCATCAATCCGATACAAATCATGAACAAGAAAATCTGCTGATGGCGAAACATCAAAATATTGTTCATATGTAAAACCTACTTGTTTAAAGATTGCATAAGTCTTCTTAGCAAGATCTAAATGCCACTCTGGAGTTGGTGTTCTATGACCTTCAAGCTTCGACCCTGGATTGGGACACCATGCATTGGTTAAACTTAAAACTCCTTTTTTAGCCAGATACTCCACACCCTCCAAGGTTTTTTCTTTTGGTTCGATTCCCGCTACAAACCCAGTTCGTACTTTACCCACTCCGAATACCTTAACGGCATATTCAAGGGCATCTACCCAGTGTTGCCAACCACCACACTCTTTCTCCTTACCTGGGCAAATAGACTTGAATATATTCTTATCCCATATCTCTATTTGAATTGCTATTGTTCGGTATCCAGCCTCCTTATACTTATCAATTACTGATAAATCAGAAGGAGCTCCGATAACTGCTGTTCCATTAAAGTCCTCTTTCCCTAATTCCTCCTGAATTGCCTCAGCAACATCAATGTAGTAATCTACCTCCCTTCGCTCAGGGATAAAACCTCCAGTTATATTAACATGAAGTCCTCCATCTAATTCATAGGCAGCTTTCACAGTCTCACCAATTTGTTTTGGGTTCTTCCATTTGATATTCTCTATTTCTGCGTAGGTATCTTTTGTTGCATTTGCATTGCAAAACAAACAATCTAACCCTTTATCCTTTAACGAACATTCATTACTATAAGCTACTCCAACTGTTTTAGTGGGATTAAAACTAGCTACATGGGACATCTCTACATTATCCGATGTTCGCAAATTATAATACTTGGGACGTTCTGTAAACGTAATCGGAAACCGTGCTTCTCCATGTTCGTATAAGAGAAATTGGTCATCTACATAATCAATTGAAATATCTGATTCAGGATCCCAAGCAAAATTATAATTAATGCCACTTGGCGAAGTGAAGCTACATGGAAAAGCAACACCCGCATGTTCTTTGTGATCCATCTCAAATAGTCCATGAATCTGTTCTTGAACCTTCGTCCCTAACTCTAAATGCTGAAAAATTGCTGGATTCACCTTAATTCCATGAACGATAACTCGCGATTTTAATTCAATTTCTTTATAAAGTTGTTGCTTTAAATCTTTGATTGTTTGAATATCTTGAATTTTATTACTCATATTTTTTCCTCCTTATTCTATTCAATACTTGTTAGGCATTTGCGAAACTCTTTGTAATGGCCACAAATATATTAGTGTGTTTTATGTCTACCGTTACAATTTCCTGAATTGTATTTACGCCACATACAACTCTTTTTTATTGTATGTGTAAGTAACACGATTTTAAGAGAATTGTAGTAGATAGCCTTAAAACACAGATATGTTGTCTTCATGGAGAAGAGATTCTCAATTGACTATTGAATACTTCTATTTGGGAAGCTCTTTGTAGTGCTAAAGGTTAATCAAATTTATACATGGAGCAGATTTTCACCATTGCCTTCTATAATACGGGTGTTGAAAGTTCTTAAATATGATGGATAACAAGAATATTTATTTATTCATTACTTTCTCGTACTTGTGTATCGACAAAGTAGTACAGCAAAACTCCTAACAGTGTAGATCTGCTTCTTAGCTGACGTACTATGACTAAGAAACAATAGCGAAACAACTATAGTACTTCTTAGTGTGTACTTAAGCAACATAGGAAGACGAGGCATGGATGCCGAGTCAGCCTGAGCTGAGGCAGGATGCCGAATCGAAGGCGTTTCCGTACCATCTAGATAACCTATCCATACACACTTAGAAGTACTTAGTTGTGCAGCGTGTTTCGTGTCATAGTACGCCAGCTAAGAAGCTATAAACACCTATACCGAGTTTTGCATCCAACAACCTATTCAGCTCCCAATTCCTTCAATGCCTCATCAAGGAAGATTGCATTCTCCCACTTTTCAATATCAAATCCATCTGTTATTAATTCATTGTCTAATAAAAATTGCAAGGTATTCTTCCCATTCTGTATGGTCGCCTCATCCCCTTTAATGGTGTAATAATTATCATGATTTGGATACAGATAATTATAGGAGTCTTCGCTTTCCCCTGTACTCAACCACTGATTTAATAAAGTATCTTTCTCTTCCACACATAACTGCTTTGCCTTAACCAAAGCTCGAAGGAATGCCAATATAATATCTGGATTTTCCTCTATATAATCCGTGCGTGCTATTACATAGCTTCCTGCAGTCCATTCTTTATGTTCCCTATAATCACAGATGACTTTATACCCTTGTTCAACTAATCGCGTCAATGTCGCCCCACCTACCACTACACCGTCTACGTTACCTGTTATTAAAAGTTCAGCACTATCTTGGGCATTTGCATTTACAAATTCAATATCACTTTCTTTCAGGTCCACATCGTCTAACATGTATTGTAGCGTTCGATGCATGAATGCTCCTCGTTGTGTTGCAATCTTCTTCCCTTTCATATCTAAAATAGAATTAAATTCTGCATCTTTTTCTACAACTAATGATGCTCCATTATTCAAGCCACTGTATGCAATGACCTTCGTATCAACTCCGGAAGCCTTACCAATAACTGCTGGTACATCACCCAGCACACCGATATCCAAATCCTTACTAGCTAACGCTTCATTAATAGCTGGTCCAGTCCCTGTCATAGGTACAAGTTTGACCTTAACTCCAATTGCATTAAACTCCTCTTCTATAAACCCTTGATCCCTTGCTACTCCTAACATATCCGAAAGTACACCACCACCAGTTACATCAACATAACCAATAGTAATCGTATCTTTCTTATGTCCTCTAGGTAAATCGGTATCCTCCACAGATTGTGTTTGCACCTCCTCAGCTACAGTCTGCTCCTTATCCGTATCAGATTTTTTGGAACATCCCGTTATTAATACTACCGCTGCCATAATAAAAGTTATCTTCCTTATTCCTTCTTTCTTTTTCAATTTTTCTTCCTCCTTTTAATCACATTCACAACTAACATCTAACGCTTCTTGTAACTTAGGTAATCTCTTCTTCCATTTACCTGATGTATAGAACAAGGTTGCAAGTACTAATGCTGCCGTTGAAGCAATTGGTGCAGCAAACCCTACTCCTTTTAACCCTTGATTCCAATATATACCAAGAAGATATGCTGCTGGAATTCTAAAGAGAAATGCTGAGAAGATACTACTTACGAAGCAAAACTTGCTATGCCCCGCTCCAATAAAAAGCCCCACCAAACACATCAATCCAGTCGCCGGGAAATAATCTAAACTCAATCGTCTTATGTAGATTACGCCACTTTGAATTACCTCTGGCTCTGATGTAAAGATTCCAATCAATTGTTTCGGAATCGCCTGCACAATAACAAATATAATAAGGCTTATAGTAAACGCTACTTTCATGCCAATCTTCATCACCGTTTCGGCTCCATCATAATCAGCAGCTCCAATGTTCTGTGCACCAATTACCAAGATAGAAGCTTGTAAAGCTACGACTGGCATCAAAGCAAAATTGGTAATCTTACTCACAGCCCCCACCGTAGCTGACGCTGTTACTCCAAGAGAATTCACAATTGCTGTAACTACCATAAAGGAAGCAATGGTTATTACATTTTGAATTGCTGTTGGACCACCAAAACGAATAATTTCACCTAGCCTTTTTTTATTAATTCCAAGGAAACTAGTATGAAAGTTAAATACAAACTTGTATTTCCGTAGAAATGGAAAACATAAAACCATGCTAACAATTTGTGAAACTACTGTTGCAATTGCTGCCCCTTTTGCTCCCATTTTGAAACAAATTACGAGGATTAAATCCAATACTACATTCGTACAGCACGCTATGCCAACTAATAAAAAAGGTCTAAAACTATCTCCAAGTCCACGCATAATTGCACTGAAAGCATTGTACATAAAGATAAAGATCAAGCCAAAACAAGTTATTGTTAGAAACCTTGAAGCTTCCCCCATAGATTCTTTCGGTGTTTGTAACAATTGTAAAATGGGTTTCACTAAGAAAGGTAGACCAATCGTTAATACAATTCCAAACAGGAGTAGTATGGTAAATAATGTACCCACTGTTTCCTCCATATCCTTATGTTTTTTTCCACCTATTTGTTGTCCGATTAGCGCAGTTGTTCCCGAACATAATCCTATAATCAATTGTGTTACAAACATGGTTACCTGACTTCCAATTGCAACCCCAGACATACTAGCTTTACCAGCGAATTTTCCTACAATAATCATGTCCGTAACGTTATATAACGATTGAACAAGATTGGATAATAGATAGGGAATTGCAAATGTTAATAACTTCTTTTTCATCTTCTTCTCCTAATTGCTAAACTCAATATATGGATTTATTAATCCATCTTCAATTCGATATATCTCATGTATCAAGTAATTTCCTGCAGTTGCATTCGTTAGTTGTTCATAGGTAACTCCATTCTTTCTTAAGATAGAGGTGATTCGATTCTGTACTTCCCAGTGCCATTCAAATGTAGGGCTTTGATGTCCTTCTAATTTGGATCCGAGATTTGGTCCCCACGGAGATGCTGTCGCAACAACTCCTTGTGCTGATAATGTCTCAATTCCATCTAAAAGATAATCCTTTGGTTCTAGTCCTGCTACAAAATTACTTCTAACATTACCTTTTCCAAATACCTCTACTGCATAAGCTAACGCTTCTCTCCAATGTTCATATCCACCGCATTCGATAGCTTTACCCGGGCATATGGCGTTGAAGTAATCTTTATTCCACACTTCCATATTACAGGCAATCGTACTAAAACCCGCTTCCTTATATTTCTCAATTATTGATAAATCTCTAGGAGCTCCAATACAAGCCGTTCCATTAAAATCATCTCTTCCAAGGTGTTCTCTAATACTCTCAGCTACATCAAGATAATAGTCTACTTCACGTCTCTCAGGGATAAATCCACCCGTAACTGTCACATGATTATAGCCTTCTTCGTATGCAGCTTTCACTGTTTCTCCAATTTGAAGTGGCGTCTTCCATTTCACACCGTCTTGTTCTCCATATCGATTTTTCGTTGCATTGATATTACAGAAGAGACAATCTAGTCCCTTATCTTTTAGGGAACATTCATTACTATATGCAATGGTAATTATCTTATGGTTGTGTGCTCTGTTACCTTGATCAGCGGCAATTGTTTTCATCGCTGTCCCATCAGAAGTAGTTTTACTATAGAATTTAGGAGGTTCCATAAAATGTAGACGCAGTAATTTTGAGTCCTTATCTGCAATATAATAAACGCCTCCCTCTTTCTCGATATGGTATTCTCCCCTCTTATTTAATCCGCCATATACTTGAAAGCCGCTTTCTGTAAAGTAATAAGCTGGTACATGATATCCCACTGTAGAATCTTTAGATGGGTCCATACATAGATGTAATAACTGCAATTCTGGGTATTCATCGATTAACTCTTTGAAGGTATCCGGTTCAAAATTAATTCCTTTTATGGGAAGTTGTAATGTTAATTTTAATTCTTCATATAATTCGTCTTTACTCTTTGCATTATTACTCATTCTATCTCTCCTTCAACACACGCAATATTTTCTAAACTTGCTAACATATACTTCTTATTTACTAACTTCCGCTAATGCCTCTTTATAGAAACTATCATTAACAAGCTCTTTTAGATTAACACTTTCACTAATTAAGCCATTCTCAAACAAAAAAGTGTCTAGCTCTTGTAATCGGTTAATGTCTTTGTCTGTAATCTCACCAGATAGATTCGAAAATACCTGATCCTTGCTGCCATATACCTCATCAACGATATCGCGGCTAACTTTATCATTAACAAATGCATTAAGTGCTTCCTCTTTATTATCTATCGCATATTGATAACCACGAATATAAGCCTTCAAGAAAGCGGTCATAACATCTGGATGGTCTTGCAAGAATTCATTTCTAGCAACTAACACTGTCTGGCTAGCTAACTCCTTATTACTATCCCTAGTTGACACAATAAAACGTATTGGAAATTGTTCATTAACCAATAATGCTTGTGTATAGGATATTGCTAGAGCATCTGCATTTCCACTTGAAAATGTAGATGTTGCAGTCGCCACATCGTTTATTACACTAACGTCTTCGTATTTCAAGTCATTGACTTTTAGTACTCTGCGCAAATACTCATCAAGTATGGTTCCTTTTCCACAAATTACTGACTTTCCTTTTAAATCTTTAACGCTCTGAATTTTCGAATCCTTAGGAACGACAATACATTGGTCTAACTCAGAATCGTTCATAGCCACAATAGACACATCAACACCATTGGATTTCAAAACCACTGGTGGTAAATTTCCATATATGGAAATATCAATACTTTTCCCCGCAAATGCTTCATTAATTGCAGGACCCGCTTGTGCAAAACCATAAACCTTTAATTTATAACCAACTGCCTCCAACTCTTCCTTTAAGTAATTTTGTTGATCCGCAAGCAACAAGATACCTGTTAAATCATTACTCTCTGTAGTTATCGCCAATCGTAATTCTTTCAGATTATCTTCACCCTTATCTTTTTCTTTTACCTCTTCCTTGTCTTCTTGTAGTGATCCTTCCTCACCCTCTGTAGCGACACTCTCACTTGCTTTCCCCTTATCCTCCTCATTCTTACTACATGCAACACACAGAAACACCATAGTAAGAAGATAAAATCCTATTGTTACATAGCGCCATTTCCATTGATGTAATTTTTTCATATAACCAACCCTTTCTAATTTTTAATTGCTTAAGCAAATCATCTGGATAGCTCCTTAATTTACCTAATATTGCAAAAACAAAACAATTGTATTATCTCAATTTCATTATCAAATACCTAGGCTGATTTTTAGCTCCACAATTGACGAAACATACCCTGAGAATTGATAATTTCCCACAGACACATAATTCGCTTCGTGTATCAATAAAGTAAATAAGCAAAACTCTCAACCACCTAAACTGGCTTCTTAGCTGACGTACTATGACTAAAAAACGATAGTGAAACATCTATAGTACTTCTTAGTGTGTACTTAGACAACATAGGAAGGCGAGGCATGGAGGCCGAGCCAGCCGTGCGATGTAGAAATTACTAGCTTTAGTTACCTTTGTGTCATCGCACTTGGGAGGCACGGAGGCCGAATCGAAGGCGATTCCGTACCACTTAGATACCATGTATCGTACACACTTAGAAGTACTTAGATGTGCAGCGTGTTTTGTGTCATAGTACGTCAGCTAAGAAGCCATGAAAGTATATCTAGAGTTTTGCCTCTTAACCTTTAAAAGGCTAATGTAACATAAGCGTATACATTAGCCTCTAGTGATCTAGTCAGCAATTATCATGCCGTATATATAAATGGTGCCCACCGGATTCGAACCGGTAATCTAAGTTTTGCAGACTCTTGCCTTTCCCATTGGCTATGACACCCTATTTCATTTGTGTAATATTACAGATTTATTACTTACTCAAACTTCGCATATAAAAAACTTTATTTAGAGTAGGTAACTGCTATATTCATAAGAAAAACTATCTGAACACGTCAGCACTTGATTTCGCAACGCGAAATCTTAGTACTGCTACGTGTGAAGCTAAGCGAGAGCGGGTTTTTCGTTGAATATAGCAGTTACCTACTCCTCGAATTATTCAAGTGCGATGTTTGAGTTACTTATTAAAAACAGGTAACAACTCATCATCAACTTTATAGAAATCATGTAATAAGATTGCTCCTGGTGTTGCATTATATACTTGTTCAAAGGTACGCCCATATTTTCTAAGAATACGGTAGATTTTCTGTTGCACATCCCAGTGCCATTCTGGAGTCGGAGTTCTATGGCCTTCAAATTTGGAACCAATATTCGGTACCCAGCTAAGTGCAGCTGTTGCTACTACCCCTTTTTCTGCTAAGGTTTCAATTCCTTCTAACAGATATTCTTTTGGCTCTAAACCTGGAACAAAATTGCTACGTACATTACCTGGACCAAAGACTTCAATTGCATAATCAATGGCGTTAATCCAGTTATCATACCCTCCACATAACTCAGCTTTACCAGGGCAAATAGCTCGAAAGAAATCCTTATTCCATACTTCCATATTAATACCTACTGTACTAAACCCTGCTTCTTTATATTTTTCAAGCACTGATAAATCTTGTGGTGCACCGATACATGCTGTACCATTGAACGTATCTGTTCCTAGATACTCACGAATAGCCTCTGCGGTATCCAAATAATACTCTACTTCACGTCTCTCAGGAATGAATCCTCCTGTTATTGTTAAATGATTATAGCCTATGTCATACGCAGCTTTAACTGTTTCTGCAATCTGTTTTGGATTTTTCCACTCAATATTCTCTTTATTAGCAAACCGATCTTTGGTTGCATTAATATTACAGAATAGGCAGTCTAATCCCTTATCTTTAAGAGCACATTCATTGCTATAAGCAACTAAGATTTGCTTATCTCCATACGATCCATCTCCTGCTGCTACGATGGTTTTCATTGATGTACCATCAGAGGTTTTCAAACTATATAGAGATGATGCCTTTGTAACCTCAACCTTTGATAATGTTTCTCCATCATTCTTCAGATAGATTGCACCATCCTCATCTTCCAGATAATATGGCGAACGAAAATTCTTGTTCAATTGAGCACCAATTCCATGTTCGAAACGAAATCCTCCTGGTATCTGCTCATTAGCAGTATCATCTAGAGAGAAATCCATACAATTATGGGATGCAGCGATGTTTGCATCTTTTTCTAGTACACTTTTGAATATCTTTGGATC
>NZ_CBDLAM010000024.1:0-24855 GCF_965301125.1 Anaerosporobacter sp.
GGGTAAGGGAAAATTTATTCAGACTCTAGCAATGAATAATCCGAATATTAATTATATCGGTATTGAAAAGTACTCAAGTGTTCTTATTCGAGCAATTGAAAAACAAAATGAATTAGATATTGAGAACTTATATTTCATAAGAATGGATGCAGAAGAAATTGTAGACATCTTTGAAAAAGGTGAAGTAGATCAAATCTATCTTAATTTCTCAGATCCATGGCCAAAAGATCGTCATGCAAAGAGAAGATTAACTTCAAAAGAGTTTTTTGGTAGATATAATTTAATTCTTAACAAAGATGGTCTTGTAATCTTTAAGACAGATAACAAAGACTTATTTGATTTCTCAGTCGAAGAGATACCACAAGCAAACTGGAAACTTAAAGACGTAACATATGATCTTCATAATAGTGAATTTGTAGAAGGTAATGTTATGACCGAGTATGAAGAAAAGTTTGTAACAGAAGGAAAACCGATTAATAGACTTGTTGCATATCGCTAGTCTATTAGTAAGAACAGGAACTCACAAATTCGATGTGTGAAACATGACTTATTGCATATAATAGAATTGTATTATATTATATGAATTAGATTGAAAGGGGTACGATTTTATATATGGGGAAATCAATTAAGTCAAGCATCGCACGTTCATTAAGTGGCAATATGTCACTTAATAAAAAATCTATACAGCTCAAGCGTTCTTGGGATGATGTAGAGAAGATATTAGGATCCGTAGGATCAAAAAAGAAAAAATAATAATAACATTGGAGGAAAAAAGAGATGGCATTCGTATTTACAGATGAAAATTTTGAACAAGAAGCATTACAAGGTGAAGGATTAAAAGTAATTGATTTTTACGCAGACTGGTGTGGACCATGTAAGATGATGGGACCAGTAGTTGAAGAGTTAGCAGAAAGTTTTAAGGACCAAGTAAAGATTGGTAAGCTAAATGTTGATAATTCTCCAGCAGCAGCTGCAAAATACAAAGTTATGACTATTCCTACTATCATATTTATTAAAGATGGGAATGTTTTAGAGACTATAGTTGGTATAGTATCAAAGGCACAATTAGAAGAAAAAATAAACGCATATAAGTAATAGCATAAAGTATTCACACACCGGAAAGAAACAATTCCAAGAAGCTGAATGCCTATGACGAACATTTCATATTCGCCATAGGCACGCATCTTTTTGGAATTATTTTTTTATCGATTGTGACACTTTGTACGACAGCCCTTTTGTATACTTAATCTCTATCAAGTTCTTCTATAGTAATGTTTTTATCATCTAGACGATGTGTAATTGCTTTATTGAGTAGATAAGCAATGACAGCTGTGATTGGAACGCCTAAGAACATACCGATAACCCCCATACATGCACCACCTACAGTAATACCAAAGATAACCCAAAGTGGTCTTAACCCAGTGGATTCGCCTAGGATTTTAGGACCGAGATATAAACCATCGAATTGTTGTAATACAAGAATCATGAAAGCAAATACCACAGCCTTTATTGGATCAGTAGCTAAGAAAAGAAGAACTCCTGGTACTGCACCGATAAATGGCCCAAAGTATGGAATCATATTCGTAATACCTACAATTACACTTAACAAAATAGCATAGTTAAGATGTAAGAGGTTCATTAATACATAGCAAATAACACCGATAATTAAGGAATCAATTGTTTTACCAACAATAAATCTATTAAAGATGGAATTACATTCTTTCGCATTAGTAAAGATTGCGTTTGCCTTTGGCTCAGAAACGAAACAATAAATAATGCGTTTAGCATTCTTTTTCAAAGTATTCTTATCAGATAGCATATAACAAGAAATAACAATAGATAAAACAAGGTTAATGATTAGACGCACGATGGATACGGAAATATTAATAAGTGTAGGAAATACATCGGATAACAAGTTTGTTCCATAACTTATTAATTCAGGAATAGCTTCATTAATCTTATTTTCTATAACAGTGAAATCAACATAAGGAAAGATTTCTTCTAAATTCTGAAAATAATAAATTGCAGTTTCAGATATGCTAGTAATAGTACCGCTTAACTCGGATAAAGTTATTAGTAATTCTGGTATAATATAGATTAACGAGATAGCAATGATACCAATAACAATTAAGTAAGATAATACGATTGATAATATTTTTCTAACTGTATTATGCTTAATCTTAAGCGTCTTTAATAATAAACGATTATCTATAGCAATTACAATTGGATTTAGAATATATGCAATAAAAAATGCAACAATAAATGGTGTTAGTACATTAATTATTTGTTTTACAGCTGAAACGGTATAGGAGAAATTAACGATAAGACTAATTATTATAGTTCCTATAGCGATAACAGCTAGGGCATATATGCTTATAGTAAAATAGTTACGATTGGTTTGAAACTTATGAGAATGTATCTCATCGGATGAACCAGAAGTTTTAAGTGATTTTGAGGTGGTATTTTCCTTTTGTTTTTGATTTGGATTCACCAACTTTGTCCTCCTTGATTAAAATAGTTAAAATAGTTACTAATTAGTATATAAAGAAAAAAAGATATTATCAATACTATAAAGAAAAGAATATATAACAGATATTAGCAATAAATCGTTTATATTGTTTGAATTAACACAATTTTAAATAAATTTAAAAAAAAATAAAAATAGTACTTGCAATTTGTTTTTTGGTACGATATAATAATTCTTGCGTTAAGACGTATGCGCTAATAGCTCAGCTGGTAGAGCACCTGACTCTTAATCAGGGTGTCCAGGGTTCGAACCCCTGTTGGCGTATTATAAAGTACCGATTTTGAAGACGAAGGAGCTTCGGGGTTGGTGCTTTTTTTGTATATAAGAATTCTAGAGATAGCAAAGGGGTAGAATATGACATTAAATAGAAGTAAAATAGCTATTGTAGGTTGTGGTTTCGTAGGATCTTCTACAGCCTTCAGTTTATTGACACAAGGTGTCTGTGATGAAATCATTCTTATAGACATTAATAAAGAAAAAGCATACGGAGAAGTTTTGGACTTAAAGAACTCTATCGAATATCTAAACCGTAACATAAAGGTTGTAGTTGGAACGTATGAAGATTGTAAAGATGTCGATATCGTTGTAATTACTGCAAGTGCACCAATGATTGAGACGAAAGAACAGAATAGATTAAGTATGTTAGAATCATCTGCCAAGATTGTTAAAAGTATTGTTGAACCAATTATGAAGAGTGGATTTGATGGACACTTCATTATTATCTCTAATCCAGTAGATATTATGGCTTATTATGTATACAAATTATCTGGATTACCTAAGAATCAAGTTATTGGTACTGGTACATCGCTTGATTCTGCCAGACTGAAAAACTTTATCGCTGATTTGGTAAATGTTGATCCAAGAAGCGTCTATGCGTATACAATGGGTGAACATGGCGATTCACAGATGGTACCATGGTCTTGTGTAACAGTTGGTGGTAAAGCATTTTACGATGTAATAGCAGATAATAAAGAACTTCTTGGTGACGTTGACCTTGATGAACTTGTTCACGAGACAACTAGAGCAGGATGGGAGATTTTTAATAGAAAAGGAACAACCTATTATGGTATCGCAACATCAACAGTAGGTATCATCAAAGCTATTTTAAATGATGAAAATAAAATCATACCAGTATCAACATTACTAGAAGGAGAATACGGAGAAGAAGGAATCTTCTGTGGAGTACCTGTTATTCTAAATCGTACTGGAGCCGCTGATGTGCTAGAAATCCACATGGAAGAGGATGAAATGGAGAAATTCAAGAAATCAGCAAATGTTATTAGAGACTATATTAGTAAGTTAAATGTGTAGGTAGTTGTTAAATAAACGTATGTAGCTAAGTTTTATAAAGAGGAAGTGACCTATAAAGATAGGAAGCTTCCTCTATTTTTATATCTTGATAATTAGTAATTTATTTGTGCTTCAGTAAAGTAAATAAGCAAAACTCTTAACAAAGTGAATCTGCTTCTTAGCTGGCGTACAATGACTAAAAAACGATAGCGAAACACCTATAGTACTTCTTGGTGTGTACTAAGTAACCGAGGAAGGCGAGGCATGGAAGCCGAGCCAGCCTGAGCTGAGGCAGGATGCCGAATCGAAGGCGTTTTCGTATCATTTGGACAACCTAAAGTACACACATAGAAGTACTTAGGTGAGTAGCGTGTTTTGTGTCATAGTACGCCAGCTAAGAAGCTATCACCATGTAAAACAGAGTTTTGCTTTCAGCCCTAAGAGAACGCAAAAACCTGAAAACCAAAAATATGTTCTTGTTTTTTCGTACAAGATACTTTATAATAACAACAAGGATGTTTTGGGATGTGGAGGAAGAGACGTGAGATACATTGGAAGTAAAGCTGCATTATTAGATGAAATAGATAAAATGATTGCCAGGAATACAAGTGGAAGGGAAGAATCCTTTTGTGATATCTTCGCTGGAACAGGTATTGTAGCTAGATATTTTAAGCCGAGATATGCAGTTACGTCCAACGATATCTTGCATTTTTCTTATGTTATGCAAAAGGCAACCATCGAGAATAATTTACCGCCTGATTTTACTAAGTTGATAGAAATGGGGATTGAAGACCCAATTGCGTACTTAGAAGAGGCAAAGATAGATAACGTAACTTATGGGGATGATACCTTTTTTATTGCAAAACATTATTCTCCACATGACACGTGTACAAGAATGTATCTTACCAATGAGAATGCTCTACGAATTGATTTCATTCGCAATACCATTCAGGATTGGTTTGATAAAGGATACATTAATGAGAATACATTTTACTACCTTCTTGCAGGATTGTTAGAGGGGGTTCCTTTCGTATCTAATATTACAGGAACCTATGGAGCTTATCTTAAGGACTGGGATAAGCGTGCCCATAAGAGGTTTGAGATGATTCGTCTAGAAGTAGTAGACAATGAAAAGGAAAATCATAGCTATAATGAGGATGCACTTTCTTTAGTAACGAAGGTTGAGGGAGATATTCTATATATTGATCCACCTTATAATTCAAGACAGTACGCACCGAATTACCATCTATTAGAGACTATCTCCAAGTACGATTATCCAGAAATTAAGGGTGTTACAGGAATCCGCCCGTATGAGGAACTGAAATCACCATTCTGTATTAAAACAAAGGTTGAAGAAGCTTTTGATACCTTGATTAAAGAAGCAAAGTTTACACATATTATAGTTAGTTATAGTAGTGAAGGACTTATGAATGAGTATCAAATTGAAACTATTCTTAAGCGTTATGGTGACCCTAAGACCTATCAACTAAAGAAAATCCCATATCGTAAGTATAAAGGGAAACTAAACTCTAAGGGTAAGACTTTATATGAATATCTATTCTACATTAAAAAGACTCAGGTAGCAAGTGAGTTAGACGACGACAAGTTAGTAGGAACTAATACAGGAAAACTTAGCGTATTAAGCAAGAAGCAAGGTATTCATAGTAGTGGTAAATATATTAAGAGCCCTCTTAACTATATCGGAGGCAAATATAAATTATTACCGCAGATTATTCCGTTGTTTCCAAGTAATATTCATACCTTTGTAGACCTGTTTTGTGGAGGTTGCAATGTAAGTATGAATGTCCAAGCAGATCGTATTATTTGCAATGATATTAATACCAAGATTGTTGATTTATATAAAGCATTTAAGAAGATGCCTATTAATAAGATTATTGATCGTATTGAAAAGAATATTGAGGAATATGGATTGTCAAAAGAGAATGAAGAAGGATTCAAGAGGTTTAGAGATTATTATAATGAGACCGGAGATCCTATTGATTTGTATACGTTAACATGCTATTCCTTTAACTATCAATTCCGATTTAATAATAATTTGGAATACAACAATCCATTTGGTAGAAATAGAAGTCAGTTTTCGGATAATATGAGAAAAAATCTATATTTGTTCGTAGATAGATTGCAATCCATGAATATCTCATTCTCAAGTAAAGACTTTAGTAAAGTGTCCCTTAGAAATCTATCAGAAGGGGATTTTATCTACTGTGATCCACCATATTATATAACAACAGGGACGTATAATGATGGAAATCGAGGATTCAAAGACTGGAAAGAAGAACAAGAACGAGGTCTATATAAGTACTTAGATAAGGCAGACAAGAAAGGAATTAAATTTGCATTATCTAATGTTATGGAACATAAGGGAAGACATAACGATATATTAGAGACATGGAGTAAGAAATATAATGTAATTGATTTAAATTTTGATTATTCGAATGCCAGTTATAATACATCAAGGGGAAGAAGTAGAGAAGTATTAATTACCAACTATGAAGTTACAAACAATAGGAATAGGGATATTAAAGGAGATAAGGTATGATAACAGTATGGCCAGTAGAGACAACCAGTTTTCGTTCATTTGGCTGGGTTCAAGATCCTAGTAATCTACGAAGTCTATGCAATGTTACGGCAATATTTGATGAAACTTCACCAATGCATCAAGCTCTAATTTCATCTATTATACCTGAACTAGTAGAGCAACGAGATGGCAGAGATGAACTCTTAGAGGCCCTGAATAAAAGACCGTTGCGTATTGCATATAGCAAGTTAGTAGGAACTGCATTCAAGCCAAGAAGTGCATCAAGATGTAATGGAATCGTACAAGCTACAGTTAAAGGTCAGGTAAGGCCGTTTATAGGTGAATGGCAAGCAGATAATTTCGTACGATGGGCCTATGCATTTCATTTTATTCGATATAATTATGAGGATGATACCTTTGAAATTACTAGGGAAGGTAGAGAGTTAGTAAAAGCCAGAGGTGAGGAAGAAGAGTTAACGAAGGAAGAGACGGAGTTGTTAACAAGAGCGGCCTTATCTTATCCGCCAGCTGTAAGAATACTGCGATTATTAGCGGAGGAAGATGCACATCTTACAAAGTTTGAACTTGGAAAACAGTTGGGCTTTATAGGAGAAGGTGGATTTACAAGTTTACCTCAAAGCGTGTTACTACGTACCTTGGCCATAACCGATGACCCATCTGAGATCAATAAGATGAAAGCTGATTGGGAGGGGTCAAGTGACAAATATGCTAGAATGATTTCAAAGTGGTTAGCAAAACTAGGTCTTGTTGAAGCAGTCCCTAAAGAGTTCCAGGTATCCATTCGTAACGAGGTGCATGCAGTTACCATTGGACAAGCTTATCAGATAACTGCCAAAGGGTTTATGGCTCTGAATCATAGCAGTGGAAAAAGTTCTTATAAGAAGTTACCTAAGAATATGTGTTTTGAAATGTTAGCGACAAAAGCAGGGGATCGGGAGTATCTAAGAACAAGAAGAGCGTATATCTTGAAATTCCTATCAGAAGCAAAACAAGGTATTACACTACATGAATTAATAGATAAATTAGCTTCATGCGGTTTAGAGTGTAATGAGGGTAGTATATCAGATGATATTAATGGATTGATTAACATTGGTTTGAATATAACATGTAAAAACAACTTATATTATATAGAAGATGTACTAAATGATTTTTTAATACCTACAGCTAGGATAGAAGGAAAATCAGAAGTAGAGACAATTAAAGAACAGTTAAGGGGAGAATTAACACATCTTTCCCATGAATATCTAGGTTTATTAGATTTAGCTTATGATAGTAAGCAAAATCGCTTATTTGAACTTAAGACATTGCAGTTATTAACAGAAGAGTGTGGCTTTGAAGGTTTACACCTAGGAGGCAGCCGTAAACCAGATGGAATTGTATATACCAATGATATGACTGATGTGGGCAAAGAAAATTACGGTATTATTATTGATACTAAGGCATATTCAGGTGGTTATTCACTTCCAATTTCTCAAGCAGACGAGATGGAACGTTATATTGGAGAAAATCAAACACGTGATATTCGTGTGAATCCAAATCAGTGGTGGAATAACTTTGGTAATGATGTAACGGAATATTATTATATGTTTGTAGCAGGACATTTTAAAGGGAAATACAAAGAACAAATAGATAGAATTAATTGCAATAAAAATATAAAAGGAGCAGCGGTATCAATACAGGAATTACTCCGTATAGCTAATGATTATAAGGCTGGTAAAATCACACACGAGGATGTAAAATCAATATTATTTACAAAAGTGTAGGTTAAGGAATCTTAGAGTGAAAATAATGCATTTAAATTTGTTGGTTAACTATATTCGTTGAAAGAAGGAATCTATATGAAATTAATGATTGCATCGGATATTCATGGTTCTGAATATTATTGCGAGAAACTTTTACAAAGATATAGGGAAGAAAAAGCAGATAAATTAATATTACTAGGGGATATTCTATATCATGGTCCTAGAAATGATCTGTCAAAAGGGTATAGTCCCAAAGGTGTTATTAGTTTACTGAACGATTGTAAGGACGAAATCTTATGTGTTAGAGGAAATTGTGAAGCAGAAGTAGATCAAATGGTATTAGAGTTTTCTGTATTATCAGATTCTATGATTTTGTATTTAGATAATCGCATGGTATTTGCTACACATGGACATGTATTTAATAAAGAAAATCTACCTAAATTAAAAAAAGGAGATATTCTTCTTCATGGACATACTCATGTACAGGCGCTAGAAGAATGTGATGGCTTCCTATATTTAAATCCAGGCTCTGTTTCAATACCTAAGAATGGGAATGAGAATAGTTACATGGTTTATGAGAATGCAACATACACAATTAAGAATCTAGAAGGAAAAGAAATTGACTCTCTCAAGGTTTAGAGTTCAATCCCTTCCCTAGGTAATACGCCCTTATCGTAAGGATGACGGACTTTCTTAATGTCTGATATATAATCGGCTACATCAAGTAGCTCAACAGCAGGATGTTTGCCGGTCATAACAACTTCTAACTGTTCTGGTTTTGTACGAAGGAAATTCATTAAGTAGTCAGAATCTATAAAGTGGTAGGAGTATGCATAAGTAACTTCATCAAGAATTAGCAGGTCATAGTTTTCATCTATGGCCTTTTTGCATGCTTCTTTTAATAAAGTGTTATAATATTCATAGGCTTGTTCTTTTTCATCATCTGTAAGGCTATAATAATAACCAAATACTTTGGAGGTTGGAATCACTGTAATATAAGGCTGCGAAGATAGAGCGGATAATTCACTAGAAGAGTTAGTCTTCATAAATCTTGTTAGTAAAACCTTCTTATTAGCACCTGCAGCACGTAAAGCCAAACCCAGTGCAGCAGTGGTTTTACCTTTACCATCTCCACAATATACGTGAATATATCCTTTCATATTCTTTGTTCCTTTCTATAAGTAACTCAAGTAGTAAGAATCGGCTAACTTAAAGTTAGCGCATTATAAAAATGTTCATAATATAGAATGAGCTAATAAATAAAATTTATACATATATTAAGAGGAAGAAGAAAATTATATACATACATCTTGTTTTCTCTGCCTAGGTGAATTATCATGATAAATAGATTAAATAAAGGATGTGAAACCATGATTGATTCTTTAACGAGAGAATTTAGAAATAGAAATTATGATGAAATAGAAATTAATAGTCATAATTCCTTTGTATTTTATCAAGTGAAAGATGAAGGAGTCTATATTATCTCATTGTTTGCATATGCTAACAATACTGAAAATTCTGTAGCAGATATAATAGATGTCTACAATAAAATAATAACTCAAATTAAGTGGAATTTTATTAAAGAGGGGTACCGCAATATTAATGTACTTCATGTGATAATTTCTGATAATATTAGTTTAGCAAAGGAATTTATCAAAGATTCTGATACGTATTGGATTATTAATGAGAGTACGGACCAGCTTGTTATATTTGAAAATCAAAAATCAGAGTTTTTAGATGTTAAGGAGAATATTGAACAAGTTTTAGACTGTAGAGATAGCGGTTATAGTTCTATTTATCAAGACGGGAGAGTGTCAGATGGGATTCTTAACAAGTTGAAGAAGATGTTATCAAATATGTCTGGGATGATGATT
The DNA here is from genome assembly GCF_965301125.1 of Anaerosporobacter sp. Classification (NCBI taxonomy): domain Bacteria; kingdom Bacillati; phylum Bacillota; class Clostridia; order Lachnospirales; family Lachnospiraceae; genus Anaerosporobacter; species Anaerosporobacter sp. The sequence continues at coordinate 9,994 of NZ_CBDLAM010000024.1, forward strand.
ACTTGTTGTATTTTATTCATGAATGTTGTTATATTTATCATTATGGACTGGTCTTACGATTGGTCAGTTTATAACTCTTTTGTTGAACAAGGTGGTATTAGCTATGATACGATTATTCATAATCATCAGTATTATAGGTTCTTAACCCATATGTTTCTCCATGCAGATATAAATCACTTGTTTGGAAATATGCTTGTACTATTCTTTATTGGAACCCAAGTTGAAAAAAGAATTGGTAGTTTTAGATACACAATTTTGTATTTTGTTGGGGGAATAGTTGCAGCGGTTACTTCCCTAGGATATAATAGATTACATGACAGTAGTATGTTGTCTATTGGAGCTTCAGGTGCAATATTCGCAATAGTTGGAGCATTGGTGGTAATCATTATATTTAATAGAAACGAGTTTGCACAGATTGGTTTACAACGACTACTTTTCTTTGTTGCACTTACAATTTTTAGTGGAATGAATACACAAGGGATTGATAATGCAGCACATGTGGGCGGTCTTCTTGCTGGTTTAGTACTAGGTCAAGTCTTATACCTAGGAGCTAAGAATAAGGGAAAGAATAACTATAGCTAACAATGATAATAATTTAGAAAGGGCCATGTATCGTAGTCTGTTACGATATAGAAGGGTGTAATATGCGAGTTAATATCTACTATGGTGGAAGAGGGTTAATTGAAGATCCTACAATATATGTTATGAATAAAATGATAGAGGTTCTTGAGGAGCTTCGTGTTGAAGTTACAAAATATAATCTCTATGAGGATAAGAATTCTATTACTGTTTTGCCTAAGACATTAAAAGAAGCAGATGGAATTATATTAGCAACGAATCTAGAATGGTGGGGAATTGGAGGCTATATGCAGCAATTTCTTGATGCTTGTTGGTTATATGGTGACAAAGAACATATTAGTAAACTCTATATGATGCCAATCGTTATGTCTAACACATACGGGGAGCGAGAAACCCAATTATCGCTTGTGAGAGCCTGGGAAGTACTTGGAGGTATTCTGTGTGAAGGTATATGCGCTTACGTTGCTGACCATGTAGAATTTGAAACCAATCCGGCATATAAATTAATTATTGAGAAGAAAGCAGAAGCATTATATCGTAGTATAAGCCAAAAACAAAAAGGTTTCCCATCAAGTTGTAGTGCTATCAATCGTAGCGTTTTAAGAAGTAAAAGCATCGAATTAACCCCACAAGAGAGTGAACAATTATCAATGTATGTATCCGATGATACATATGTTAAGAAGCAAAAAGAAGATATTGAAGAATTAGCAAGTATGTTTAAAGAAATATTAGGGGAGTCTAACAATAGTGAACCTTTTATTAAGAAAATTAAAGATAGCTTTAACCCTTTACAAGGATTCGCTGGTTCATTTGAGATCACTTTATCGGATGACAATAAGGTTATCGTAATTGATATTAAGGATGAGAATATTAAGTGCTATTATGGCAATATGGAAGATGCAGATGTATTGATTAAGACTACTAATAGCATAATGGATAACATTGTTAAGGGTAGAACTACTTTACAAAAGTCGTTTATGACGGGAGAATTATCAGCAAAAGGAAACTTTGCTTTATTAAGAAATTTTGATTCTGTATTTCGATTTTAGGTAATCAAACAGAATAAAAACCTCAAAGTACTAATTGGGAGTTTAAGTACTTGAGGTTTTTGTATTGTCTAATTAATTGGGAGTTAATTAGATAGACTCTTGTGGTCTCTTGACGGATGGGCCAATCGAATTGGGAGTTTACAATTGGCGTATGTGTTTTTTGTGGTATTTGTTTTAACTAATTTTGTGGTCTTAATAATGCAGAGGGAGAAATACTTTAAATTCTGTCCAAGTGCTATCAAACAGACATTGTATAAATCCATCGTGGGCATGTATAATTTGATCTGTTATTGCAAGCCCCATTCCCGTACCATTTGGCTTGTATGTAATAAAAGGCTTGAATATATTATGCTGTTCACTTGGATCTAGCGGTTCTCCATTATTTTTAAAAGAGATGGATATATACCTGGTATTACTATCTGATATGTCTAAGCGACTTACTTCATCTTGAATCTGAATATAAAGCTCTCCAGAATCATGAATTGCTTCTACTGCATTCTTAATGATATTAGTAAAAGCTTGTCTTAACTTAATTGAGTCACATACAAATGTCATTAATTTGGATTTGACATCTTCTGTAGCATCAAGTTGTATCTTAATATCATTTTTAGCGGTATGTATTTGAAAACTATGGCTGAGTTTTTGTAGCATCTCGTATATATTAGTAGATTCCAAAGTAAGTTTATTACTATGGTTGTAAGTAGTTACATCTTCTAATAATAGAATTAAGTCACTAATGTCATCTGTGAGCTGTTCCCATAGATTGCTTCCTGCAACTTCCGGGTAGTGAGATTCAATTAGTTGTACGGTGCTACTTATTAATGTTAATGGATTTCTTATCTCATGTGTGATTTGAGAAATTACAAATTGGTGTTGAGATTCCATTTGTTTTAATGCTTCATCAAACTCTTCATTTTCTTCACAAAGTTGATGAAGTTTCGCTGTTGCCTTATCATAATACATAATCATCACCTCTTTTACATATATTACCAACATAATATGAGAATTTCAACTAATTTTTGTTTACAACAATCGACAAATGCAAGCTAATTTTATAAGTATACTTTGATTTTTAAGATTTTTGTGTCTAAAAAAATCGTAATAAGAAGAAGAGAAGAATAAAATAGTGTATTATTTTTTTATCTAATAGTAAAAAATAGTTGAATTAAAATCAAAAAGCATGTGTAAGCACCAATAATCTCCATAAAATACAGGCGGATAATATCCTTCGACAACATATGTAATATATTTTTTACTATGTATATTTAACAAATTAATGTTTAAAATTAATAAAGTGTGAGTTATAATGTAACATATGATGAGTAGCAAATCTTTAGAATAATATTAACCCAAATATAATTTAAATTAAAAGTTAAAATAATACTTAAAAACACGGAGGAACAACAATGAAGGATAATTGTATTTTCTGTAAAATAGCAGCAGGGGAAATTCCATCGTATACGATTTATGAAGATGATGATTTTAAAGCATTTATGGATATATCACCAGCGTCTAAGGGGCACACAATTTTAATACCGAAACAGCATGCAGATAATATTTTTGAATTAGATGAAACGGTAGCATCAAAGTTACTTCCAGTAGCATCAAGAATTGCTAAGGCGTTAAAAGCTGAACTTCAATGTGAAGGCCTAAATCTATTACAAAATAATGGTGAAATAGCGGGACAAACAGTATTTCATTTTCATATGCACTTAATCCCTAGATATGAAGGAGATAAGGTAGTTGTTAAATGGGTACAAGACAAGTATGAAGGTGAGCCACTTGAACAGCTAAGTGAAAGAATAAAAAATCATTTGCAATAAATAATAGCTATAACATAGAAAAGACAAACCTCTTGTGGGTACGTAGAGATTTGTCTTTTCCTTTATTATCAAAAAGCTTTCTACTATTTTTTTGTAAGACTTTCTATTAGTGTAACGATAGAAGCTACTGCATCATTCAATTTGCTTTCGCCCATTTTAGTTGAGTAAGCGGCACGATTTTCATATACTTCTTTAACAGCCTTTAATAAAGTATCTTCTGTTAATTCTTCTTCTGGTATTACATAACTAAAACCTTGTTTCTTGAAGGAAGCAGCATTAAGTATTTGGTCACCACGGCTTTGTGCAGCTGATAATGGTATCAAGATATTTGGCTTTTTAAGTGCAAGTAACTCACAGATTGCATTTGCACCTGCACGAGAGATTACAATGTCAGCGCAGGCTAGTAAGTCGCTAAGTTCTTCTTTAATATATTCATATTGAACATATCCCTTTTTACCTACTAGAGTATTATCAACTTTACCCTTACCGCATAAGTGAATAATCTGGAATTGTTCCAATAAAGTATCTAAAACCTTACGAACCGCGTCATTTACAACCACAGAACCAAGACTTCCACCTACAATTAGGATAACAGGTTTGTTCTGAGAAAAACCACAGAAATCAAGACCCTTTAACTTGTTCCCAGAGAAAAGCTCCTTACGAATTGGAGAGCCTGTTAAGACAGCTTTTCCTTCAGGAAGATTATTCAAAGTTTCAGGAAAGTTTGCACATACTTTAGTTGCAGAAGGAATACAGATACGATTAGCAAGGCCAGGGGTCATATCTGATTCATGAATAATCGTTGGAACTTTCCTCTTCTTAGCAGCTAAAACAACAGGAACTGTTACAAATCCCCCTTTAGAAAATATAACGTCTGGTTTTAACTCTTTGATTAGTTTTTTGGCTTCAAGGTAGCCCTTCATTACTTTGAATGGATCGCTAAAGTTTTTAAGATCAAAGTAACGTCTTAGTTTACCAGAAGATATACCATGATATGGTATGTCAAGATCTTCAATTAGTTTACGTTCCATTCCATCATAAGAACCAATATATTGTATATCATATCCGGCAGCTTTTAGTGCGGGAATTAGTGCGATGTTTGGTGTAACATGCCCAGCAGTACCACCACCAGTAAGTATAATTCGTTTCATAATTAACCTCCATTCCTTTTTATGATTGGTTCATTTGCTTTTTAAGTAAAACGATGTCGATATCCACAACGCTTGCAAAGTTCTTCGACTACTAAGTGATTCTTAAATCCTTGTAGCATGTTTTGCGCTCGAGTGCTATTAATAATAGTAGAAAATGATGATGAGAAGATATTACCAAGTGCAATATCACCTTCATTATCTAAACAACATGGTACTACAGTTCCGTCTACTAATATAGCGGCTTGTGTACCTAGACCATAACAAAATCCTGTAGTGCTTAACACGGGTACATTAAGATTTGGCCATTCAAATCTCTGGTCTTGATTTAGGAAGACACGATCCATCAGCTTTATACCGCGTGTGATTTTCTCAGGTTCAATAGTAAGATCAAAGGATTTTTCTAAAAGAGAAAGTACGTGACGGTTCTTGTCATGAGTAATAGAGCTAGAACTCTCACCTTCTAAATTCCAAAGACGTAAAGCAGTAATAGCCTTAGTGTGTGTACTCATGAATTTAGCATAATCTATGATTGGATTTATATAGTCGTCAAGTTCTTTAAAGATAGACGGGGGTATCTGGTTATTCACTGATAACTTCTCTTCGTGTTCAAAACTATGAAGAGATACATTCACTTGTCGTAAAGCAGTTGAATGATATAAGATTTCCTTTTTCTTTGGAATCAATGTTCCGTTGGTCGTTATATTGGCATGCATTTGGTATTTTTCACATAACGATAAAATATCCTGTAGCTTTTCATGTAACAGAGGTTCTCCTTTAACATGAAGATAAACATAATCAGTATAAGGTGAAATTTCTGTTAGAATATGTTCAAAGTCTTCTGTCGACATGTAAGTATGTTTTCTAGTGGACTTTGGGCAGAAGCTACAGGATAGATTACAAATATTCGTTATTTCTATATAGATACGCTTAAACGGTTTCAATTATTTGTGTGAATAAGCTTTTAAAGCTTGTGCTAATTGATCTGGGCATGAAGTTGGACGGAATCCACATTTTACGCCTTCAAGTCTATTAATTACCTCATTAACGGACATGCCTTCCACTAATTTGGATATACCTTGTGTGTTACCTGAACAACCACCAACGAAATTTACACTTTTGATGATGTCGTCTTCGATTTCAAGTTGAATTTCTTTGCTACATACACCAGATGTTTTGTAATTCATACTATATCTCCTAACAAATAAAATATTTAATCTAGTGTATTATTTTATATTAGTTTCCCTTTATTTGCAATGAAAATTCATATAATCTTGCATTTATTTATTAGAAATGGTAAAGTCTAATATAAATGTAAATAAATCAGGAGGACAAGTATGAAGATTGGCATTATCGGAGCAATGGAACAAGAAGTTGCTAATTTGAAGGAGTTAATGGAAGTAGATAGAACGATAAGTAAAGCGAGCATGATATTTATGAGCGGTAAGCTAAGAGGTAAAGAAATAGTTATTGTTCGTAGTGGAATTGGCAAAGTCAATGCTGCTGTATGTACACAAATTCTAATTGATAAATTCGATGTGGATGTTGTTATTAATACAGGGGTAGCAGGTTCCCTTCGTAATGAGATTAACATTGGAGATATTGTGTTATCAACAGATGCAATTACACATGATATGGATGCAACCGGATTTGGATACGAAGTTGGAGTGATACCGCAGATGGATAACTCTGTTTTTGTTGCTGATGAAAAGTTAATTGGTATCGCTAAAAATGTTTGCCAAGAAGTAAATCCTGATATTAATGTATTCGAGGGAAGAGTTCTTAGTGGAGACCAATTCATCTCAGATCGTGATAAGAAAGAATGGCTTGTAAACCAATTTGGAGGTTTTTGTACTGAGATGGAAGGTGCAGCAATTGCACAAACGGCATATCTTAACAAGATACCTTTCCTAGTAATAAGAGCAATCTCAGATAAAGCGGATAACAGTGCTGAGATGGATTATAGTGAATTCGAAGCAAAGGCAATTGAACATACTGTTAATTTGGTTTGTGGATTAGTTGAACAAATATAAGTATGACAGCAATGGTTGATTTATCGTCGACCGTTGCTGTTTTTTGTTGGTATCAAGATGTTAGACCATTTAAGTGTAAAGATAGCAAGTAATTTGTCAATGACTTTTGTGGTCAAGTACCTTTTCAAATAAAAAAGAATACGTTATAATGTATGTAAAATTATGGGAATTATGAAAGGGGAATTTGCTATATGATACAGCAACTATATGACAATTATATCTTTATTTATGGAATGGCAGGATTGTGTGTACTGGGAACGTTATTAAAGATTATGGTGAGTCGTACATATAAAAGACTAATTAAGGCTTCTGATAATATGGGTTCAACTAATCATAAATTAATGAAATTAATGAAAATGAAGTTCGAGGCTTACTACAAATTGAAGATAGGTGTTAATAATGTGGATAGTTTTGTGGATAAGTATGTATACAGGCATAGAATTTGTGGAATTCACTTATACACATGGGAGAATATCGGTGGGCAACTTCTTATCTTGTGCCTTCTAGCAGGCACAGTTGGCTCGGTTTTGGGGCTTGCATATGATTGTGGAAAAAATGATATTCTAGTAACATTCTTTACTGGGGTGTTTACTAGTAGCTTGTTGATAGTTGTGGAAAGCTTTATAAATTTAGGAGCAAAGAAGAGTATTTTGAAAGCTAATATTACAGATTATCTAGAGAATTTCTTAAAAGTCCGTTTGGAGCAAGAAAATTTTACTCCAGAAACGCTAGAAGAGTATAGACAAGAGTATTTTAATAATACATTAAAGAAGGATAGTAAAAGAGATAATAAGAAAGAAGTTAAAAAAGATGTTAAGAAGGAAGCGAAGAAGGAAGAAAAACAATCGCTTACATCTGTTATAGAGGATAAGGATACAAAAAATCAAAGAATAGCAGATCCGCTAAAGTCTGAAGAGGCCTTAAAGCTTGCAAGAGAAAAAGAAAGAGAGAAAAGTAAAAAAGAACGTGATAAAGAAATGTTACTAAGAGAGAAAGAACTTAATATAAGACAATCTAAAATGCAGCAAGTTGATTTGCAACCTACATATCCTGTGAAAGGGGACGGTGGTGAGGATATGCGTTTCTTAATAAAGAATCTAGCAGATACAGCAGCTAGTAAAGAGGGATCACCTGAGGAACAAGAACAAATTATGCCTAAGGAAAAAATAGATACCAAAAAAGAAGTAGAACACAAATCTAGAACAGAAAATGATGAAAAAATCATAGAAGATATTCTAAAAGAGTTTTTAGCATAGAATAGAAAACGATTAATATAATATCTTTGCAAAAATTTACGAAAATCTGTGTAATTTTAATATTGAATATATAAACTCCATTTGTTAAAATGGGTCTATTGAGTACACTTGAGAAGTATAAGAGTCTTAATGTACAATCTAGTGCGCTAATTTTAACAAAGGAGTGTTAATACAATGAAAACAAGAGTTTCATTTGATTACTCAGCAGCCAAGAAATTTATCTCTAATGAAGAAATCAAGATGATGGAAGTAATTGCTGAGGGTGCAAAAAACCAGTTACTTGACAAATCAGGTGCAGGTAATGATTTTTTGGGGTGGATTGATCTTCCTGTTAATTACGACAAAGAGGAATTTACAAGAATTCAAGCAGCAGCTAAAAAGATTCAAAGCGATTCTGAGGTTTTATTAGTTGTTGGTATTGGTGGATCTTACTTAGGAGCTAGAGCAGCTATTGAATTCTTACGCCATAGTTTTTATAATTCCGTGTCGAAAGAGATTAGAAAAACTCCAGAAATCTATTATGTAGGAAATAATATTAGTAGTACGTATATTAGTCACTTAATTGAAACAATTGGTGACAGAGATTTTTCTGTTAATATAATCAGTAAATCTGGTACTACAACAGAGCCAGCAATTGCATTCCGTGTATTCAAGAAAATGTTAATTGAGAAATACGGAAAAGAAGAAGCTGCAAAACGTATCTATGCTACAACTGATAAGGAAAAAGGAGCACTTAAAAACCTCGCTACAGAAGAAGGTTATGAAAGCTTCGTAGTACCTGATGATATTGGTGGTAGATTCTCAGTATTAACAGCTGTTGGTTTATTACCAATCGCAGTTAGTGGTGCTGACATTACTAAGTTAATGGAAGGTGCCGCAAGTATGAGAGAACGTTGTTTAAACAATTCATATGAAGAGAATGATGCAGTTTTATATGCAACAATTCGTAATATCTTACTTAGAAAAGGTAAAAATATTGAAATCTTAGCAAACTATGAGCCAGCTCTTCACTATGTAAATGAATGGTGGAAGCAATTATATGGTGAAAGTGAAGGTAAGGATAATAAAGGTATCTTCCCAGCAGCAGTTGATTTAACAACAGATCTACACTCTATGGGACAATTTATCCAAGATGGACAAAGAACTATGTTCGAAACAGTAGTTAACCTTGAAAAACCAACTTGTGAAATTATCTTAGAGGAAGAAGAAGTTGACTTAGACGGATTAAATTACTTAGCTGGTAAATCTGTTGATTTTGTTAATAAGAGTGCAATGAAAGGTACTTTATTAGCTCACACAGATGGAGATGTTCCAAACCTTATTGTTAATATACCAGAACAAACTGAGTTCTACTTAGGTGAATTATTCTATTTCTTTGAATTTGCTTGTGGTGTAAGTGGTTATATCTTAGGTGTTAATCCATTTGATCAACCAGGTGTTGAAAGCTACAAGAAAAACATGTTTGCTTTACTTGGAAAACCAGGATTTGAAGCACAAAGAGAAGAATTATTAAAGAGATTATAATCATATAACATATAGTAAATAATAAAGAGGCTATCCTTAAGTTACGATAACTTATAGGATAGCCTTTTTGCATATATATCTGATTTCATTTCACATGTAGTTAGCACATTCTATATTTATAAAAAATATCTGATAAAATAATTGATTTTTTATATGCTACATGCAATAATGGCAATAGAGTGTGGGACACGTGTGTCACACAGTATACAATCTACATTATCAGAGATATTGCTAGAATACAAAGGAGGAAACAGTATGGTTAAGGAATTGACTAGTGGAAATCCATCAAAGTTGATTTTATCGTATTCTGTACCATTGCTAATAGGTAATATATTTCAACAGTTATACAGTATGGTTGATACCATAATAGTAGGAAAAAGTATTGGAGTTGATGCGCTAGCAGCAGTAGGTGCCACAGGTGGTTTATCATTTTTGGTTATTGGATTTGCAACTGGTTTAACAAGTGGTTTTGCAGTAATTGCAGCACAGAAGTTTGGGGCAAAGGATATGGATGGATTACGCCATTCTGTGGGAATTTCCATTATTCTATCTGTCTTTACTACAATTGTTTTGACAGCACTGAGCCTATTGGCTTCGAAACCCTTACTTAAACTTATGAATACACCAGATAATATTATTGGGGATTCACAAAAATTTATTAATATTATCTTCATGGGAATGGCATGTACCATGTTTTACAATATGATAGCATGTATTCTGCGTGCAATTGGAGATAGTAAAACTCCACTATATTTCTTAATAGTGGCTTCGATTCTAAATGTAATATTAGACCTAGTTTTTATTCTCGTGTTCCATATGGGTGTGGAAGGTGCAGCTTGGGCAACCGTTATATCACAAGGAGTAGCAGGAGCTCTGTGTCTAATCTATGCAATGAAAAAGTATAGCATACTAAAACTAACAAAAAAGGATTTTAAATATGATTCTAAGTTTGCATGGAAACACTGGAAATTAGGATTACCAATGGCATTACAGTTTTCCGTAACTGCAATTGGTGTTCTTGTATTACAAAGCTCTTTAAATTTATTTAGTTCGGACAAAATTGCTGCCTATACAGCAGCAAGTAAGGTAGAACAACTTCTAACACAGCCAGCAGGTACCTTTGGTATAACAATGGCAAACTATGCAGGACAGAATTTAGGTGCTGGAAGAATCGATAGAGTTAAAGAAGGTGTAAAAAAATGTTCTATGATTACACTTATCTTTGCAGTAGCGGCGAGCATAATACTATTACTCTTTGGTAGACCACTTACAAGTCTGTTTGTAGATGGAAATAAGATAGCAGTATTTGAAAGCGCTCAGACCTATTTGACAGTTATTGCAATCTTCTTACCGGTACTTAATATGTTGTTTGTATATCGTAATGTATTGCAAGGTATAGGGCGTAGTTTTATGCCATTTATGGCAGGTGTATTTGAATTGATTGCAAGAACAATATGTGCATTTACTTTGCCAACGATGATAGGATTTACAGGTATATGTTTGGCGGGACCAATTGCATGGTTTCGGCAGCAATACCATTAGCTATTGCTTATTATGTTATCATTAGGAAGCCAGAGTATATATAAAACCGCCCTATATAAGATAATAATTTTTATCAATAAGAGGGATTATAAGAATTAGATTTGACAAATAATGAAAATAGGAATACAATATGAAATTGAAATCGGATTTCATATTGTATTTTTTAATTTATTAATATTAGGAGGCTTGGATTATGGCCACTTCAAATGAGTATAAAACAAAACAGAGAGAAATTATTCAAACTTATCTTGAGAATCATGGAGAAAATCATGTGACAATTGATGAGGTGTTAAGCCATCTGCGCGATAACAATATTTCGGTGGGAAGAACCACGATTTATAGATATATGGAGAAATTGACTGAGGCAGGAACTTTGAGGAAATACTTTTTAGAAGAAGGTATGGGGGCTTGCTATCAATATGTTGGTGAGAATGAGCAGTGTCAATCCCATTTTCATCTTAAATGTATTAAATGTGGTGTTTTATTGCATGTAAAATGTGATTATTTAGCGGGAGCTGATAAACACATTCTAGAAGAGCATGGTTTTGAAATAGATAATACAAAAACAGTTTTTTATGGTTGGTGTAAGTCATGCAAAGAAAATAAAGAAATCTGATACATGGTAAAGTTTATAAGATTATGAAAGGTAAATGGTATTATGAAACGTTATACGAAATTACAAGTACTAATAAGTGTAGTATGTATTACGGTCTTGTTGTTAGTAGGGTGCTCTAAAGCGAATACAACAGATAGTAAAGAAACACAAAGTGATAGTACATCTAAAATTAAAGTAGTAACAACGCTATTTCCACAATATGATTTTGCAAATCAAATTGGAAAGGATGCAGTAGAAGTTAAAATGTTACTAAAACCTGGTGTTGAGAGTCATACGTATGAGCCAGCACCAAGTGACATAATAGAAATTAATAAGGCAGATATATTTTTATATACTGGTGATGAAATGGAACCTTGGGTAGCTAAGATTCTAGATAGTTTGGATAGTGATGTTATGATTGTAGATTTATCAAAGAATATTACGCTTGATAAGGTAGAGGATCATGATCACGAGCATGAGGATGAAGAGCATCTTCACGAGGAAGAGGAAGAACACGATGAAGACCATGTACATTCCTATGACCCTCATATCTGGACAAATCCTTTGAACGCTAAAGTTATGGTGGAAGACATTACGGAAGCCTTAAGTGAAGTAGATGAATCAAATAAAGAAAACTTTGAAAACAATGCAAAAGAGTATATGGATAGTCTTGATAAATTAGATCAAGATATACGTGAGGTAGTAAAGCAGGCTAAGAGAAAAGAAGTAGTATTCGGTGGTAGATTTGCATTCCATAATTTCTTTGAGGAATATGGGCTAGATTATGTATCTGCTTATGATTCTTGTTCTGCTGAAACAGAACCTAGTGCAAAGGTGATTGCAACAATTATTGATAAAGTTAACGAAGATGAAATACCCGTTGTCTTCTATGAAGAATTGGCTAATCCAAAAGTTGCAGAGTCAATTGCTAGTGCAACTGGCGCTAAGACATTGTTATTGCATTCTTGTCATAATGTATCTACGGATGATTATAAGAATGGTTCGACCTATTTAAGTTTAATGTATCAGAATCTTGAAAACCTTAAGGAGGCTCTTAACTAATATGAGTATTGTTACATGCAAAGATATCAGTTTTGAATATGACGGAAAAGTTGCAGTTGATCAAGTTAGCTTTACAATTGAACAAGGAGACTATCTTTGCATAGTAGGCGAGAATGGTTCTGGTAAAAGTACTTTAGTAAAGGGACTTATGGGATTGATAAAACCCAAAAGTGGAAAGTTCGAGATCAATAAAGAACTTACTCCAGGAGGAATTGGATATCTACCTCAGCAGACTGAATCGCAAAAGGATTTTCCTGCCTCTGTATATGAAGTAGTTTTATCTGGTTGTATTAGGAGTAAAGGGTTAAGGCCGTTTTATAACGCAAAAGAAAAAGAGCGTGTAAAGGACAATTTAGAACGTCTTAAGATCTATGATTTAAGACATAAGAGCTATAGAGAGTTATCAGGTGGCCAACAGCAAAGAGTTTTATTAGCAAGAGCTCTTTGTGCTACGGATTCTCTACTGGTATTAGATGAACCTGTTACAGGACTAGATCCTGTAGTTACAGCTGAACTTTATGATATTATTAAGGAATTAAATCGAAGAGATCATGTAACGATTATTATGGTTTCACATGATGTTCGTATGGCAATAAAAAGTGCCAATAAGATATTGCAGATGGGACAGAAGGTATTATTCTTTGGAGAAACCAAAGATTATATAAAAACTTCCTGTGCAAAAGCGTTGTTAGGAGGGGAACATTGATGATACAGACATTACAAGAGATGCTATCGTATCCATTTATATCAAGAGCGGTAATCGTTGGAATATTAGTATCATTATGTGCCGCATTATTAGGTGTAAGCTTGGTTTTGAAGCGGTTTTCTATGATCGGTGATGGATTATCACACGTATCCTTCGGTGCATTATCCATTGCTATGGCCATGAATATCGCGCCACTTAAACTCAGTATTCCCGTGGTTGTTATCGCTGCATTCTTTTTGTTACGACTTAGTAACAATAGTAAAATTAAAGGGGATGCTTTGATTGCTTTGATATCAAGTAGTTCGCTTGCAATTGGTGTTATTGTCATATCGAGAACCACTGGTATGAATGCAGATGTAGATAGCTATATGTTCGGAAGTATATTAGCTATGAGTAATGAGGACGTTAAACTAAGTATAGCATTATCAATTATAGTCCTTATTCTATTCATACTATTCTATAATCAACTATTTAATGTTACTTTTGATGAAAGCTTCTCAAAGGCAGCAGGAATTAACGTTTCCTTATATAACATGCTCATTGCATTCTTAACGGCAATTACGATCGTATTAGGTATGCGTATGATGGGAGCAATGCTCATATCTAGTTTGATTATATTCCCTGCTCTAAGTTCAATGAGAATATTTAAAAGCTTTCGTTCAGTAGTAATTAGCTCAGCCGCTATATCGGTAATATGCTTTATCGTTGGTATGATATTGTCTTATCAATATTCTATACCGGTTGGAGCAAGTGTAGTTGTAGTGAATCTGAGTGTATTGATAGTATGTAGTTTAGTTGGAAAACATTAAATAGAGACATAGTAATAAGCAGTTACCAAGACATTTCTAAAACAAATGTGGTTGGCAACTGCTTATTTAATGTAGTAAATACTAATCTTCTTCAATTACATGAATCTCAAGAAAATCAAATTCAATCTGATCAATAAAATTATCTTGTGTAAATCTTGTCTTATCATGGCGTTTAAAATCTTCAATATTAGAATCCAACCATATTGGTTTTGACAAATCAAATTCATAGCAGATTGTATCGATGGCGTCATATATCTTTTTGGTGCGATTTAGAGTTAAGTCGTCATTCTCAACTGTGAAATCACGTAACATTCTATTATTCGTAAATATCTTTCCCCATAAGCGGAACATAGTATTTCAACTCTCTTTCTATACGAAAACTGTTTGTAGTATATCATGAAATGTTTTGATACACAATGTGATTATATGAAGATTTATGCAAATTGTAACTCTTCTACAATGTAATTTATCTTGAAATGGTTACATTCAAATAATCCTAGAGTACTTATTTATGCACTTCCAGTGATAGTGCTGCTAGGGAGAGATTATTGTTCAGATTCTATTGTATGTGGAGGATTTGAATAAACAAGTAGATTATTGAAAGTATCAATTAGATTAATCGATTCCATTCTAAGTGAAAAGGTATTATTTCTTGAAAAACCATTTAAAAGACGATATAATTTGGATTATCAGTTCAACACGATGTTAAGATAATAATGTAGGAATTGTAGGATAG
>NZ_CBDLAM010000024.1:24865-30117 GCF_965301125.1 Anaerosporobacter sp.
GATTAATATCAAAATAAAATGGTTAGGGGGGATAGTCATGGAGGGTGTAGAAAGAAGAGAAAAATTAATCTCTATCTTAAAGAATAGAAAAGATGAGCCAATTTCAGGATCTGAACTTTCTAAGCAACTTGGTGTCAGTAGACAGGTTATCGTCCAGGATATAGCTTTGCTACGTGCAGTGAATAAGAATATATTATCTACAACGAAGGGATATCTCTTGTATTATCAAGAAGAGAATAAGGTTAATCGATGCTTTATGGTAAAGCATACGAATGATCAAATTCAAGATGAGTTATGCTCTATTGTGGATCATGGTGGTAAAGTCTTAGATGTCATTGTAATGCATGATATCTATGGAGAGATAAGAACGGACTTAATTATGTCGAGTCGTAAGGATGTATATGATTTTGTAAAGAAGGTTAAAGAAAAGCAGACAGTTCCCCTCAAGGACCTAACAGATGGGACTCATCTTCATACAGTTGAGGCTGATAGTGAAGCTACGTTAGATGAGATTGAGGCTGTGTTAAGAGAAAAAGGATATTTAGTATAATATATATTAAATAATGAATGCTCTCAGGCAAGCATATACTCTATAAATAGCAATGATAAAAGTAATATTTATCATTGCTATTTTTTGGTTTCTATGATAAATTACTTGTAACTGACAAGACAGTTGTAATTACAAATCTATATATACATATGAGACAGGAAGGGGATACTTAATATGGATAAAGTGAAAAAACTTTTAAATCGTATCTTTATAGATGGATTAAGTGGGATGGCTCTTGGTTTATTCGCAACATTAATTGTAGGAACCATTATAAAACAAATAGGCTCCTTAATTGGTAGTGAAATAGGTAGTATGCTAACGATACTAGGAACAGTAGCTTCTGTGCTTACAGGCGCTGGAATTGGTTGTGGTGTAGCGTATAAGTTTAAGGAGAGTCCACTGGTAGTTCTATCAGCAGCTACAGCCGGTATGGTAGGGGCATATGCCAGTGAGATTTTGAAAGGATCGTTAATTGTAGATGGAGCAGTGAATCTTGCTAAGCCTGGGGAACCGCTTGGAGCATTCATTGCAGCATACATAGGGATAGAGGTAGGACATCTCGTATCAGGTAAGACTAAGATTGATATTCTTGTAACACCGTTGTGTTCCATTGTATCAGGTAGCATCATTGGGTTGCTAGTAGGGCCTCCAATTTCAGGATTTATGGCGGGGCTTGGTAAATTAATAGAAATCGGAACAGAACAACAACCATTTATAATGGGAATCATAGTTTCTGTATTAATGGGTATATTCTTAACGCTACCAATTAGCTCAGCGGCGATTGGACTTGTACTAGGATTAAGCGGACTTCCTGCTGGTGCTGCCACGGTTGGTTGCTGTGCTAATATGGTTGGTTTTGCAGTTGCAAGTTACAGAGAGAATAAGGTGGGTGGACTTCTTGCACAAGGTGTAGGAACAAGTATGTTACAGATGCCCAATATCGTTAAGAAACCGATAATTTGGTTACCTGCAATTATTACGAGTGCAATATTAGGACCTCTCTCTACGATGGTATTCAAGATGACTAATAATCCACCTGGTTCAGGAATGGGAACAGCAGGATTTGTAGGACAAATTATGACGTATCAAACAATGGTAGGGACAGAGAGTCAAGCAATCGTATTAATCAAAATTGCACTTTTGCATTTTATTTTACCAACAATTTTAACACTAATAATTTCTGAATTCATGAGAAAAAAAGGCTACATCAAATTTGGAGATATGAAGTTAGATGTTTAAGCATAACTAACGAATAAGACTTGTGAAGCAGTCAATACTGTTTCATAGGTCTTTATTTATTTTCCCAGCCTAGTATGGAAAATAGATGTTAACTATAGTATAATTAATACTTAGTCATAATCTCAGAGAAAGAAGAAAGTAAAAGGAGAGCGGCATATGAAGAGGATTGGTTTGTTAACAAGTGGTGGCGATTGTCAAAGTTTAAATGCAACTATGCGTGGTGTGGCAAAATCATTATACGAAGCATATGAATCTAAAGAGATTGAGATATATGGTGTATTAGAAGGATATAAGGGATTAATTTATGGAAACTACGAATTAATGAAACCAAAAGATTTCTCGGGAATTCTAACAGAAGGTGGAACAATTATTGGAACATCAAGACAGCCTTTTAAACATATGCGTACTCCTGATGAAAATGGACTAGATAAAGTTAAGGCAATGAAAGACACCTATAAGAAGATGAAGCTGGATTGCCTTGTGATATTAGGTGGAAATGGTACTCATAAGACAGCAAATCTTCTAAGGGAAGAAGGACTGAATGTAGTAACATTACCTAAGACAATTGATAATGATATCTGGGGAACGGATATTACCTTTGGATTTCAAAGTGCAGTTAATATAGCAACGAGTGCAATAGATTGTATTCACACAACTGCAGCATCTCACCGTAGAGTATTTATTGTAGAAGTAATGGGACATAAAGTAGGTTGGTTAACACTGCACGCAGGAATTGCAGGAGGAGCAGATATTATTTTAATACCAGAAATTCCATATAATATTGATTCGGTGGTAGAAGCGATAGAGAAAAGAACAGCAATGGGAAAGAGATTCTCAATTCTAGCAGTGGCAGAAGGTGCAGTCTCAACAGAGGATGCGGCACTTTCTAAAAAAGAGAGAAAAGCAAAAAACAAGAAATCACCTTATCCGTCTATTTCTTATAAAATCGGGAAAGAGATTGAAGAAAGAACAGGGCAAGAGATTCGTATTACGGTACCTGGTCATACACAACGTGGTGGCGCACCCTGTCCGTTTGACCGTGTGATTTCTACACGCTTAGGAGCAGCGGCAGCAGAATTAATTAAGAAGGAACAATACGGATATATGGTAGGATTTCGCGATGGTGAAATTATTCCAGTACCATTAGAAGATGTAGCAGGTAAATTAAAGATGGTTGATCCTAACGCTTCAATTATTAAAGAAGCAAAGAGTTTAGGAATTAATTTTGGTGAATAAACGTTATTTGCAAAACCATATATCTTTTGTTATTATAAGATAAGTAAAAGATGATAATATAGATAAGAATAAGATACAGAAATAATTGTATTAGAAAAGGATGTGCAGGGTATGGCATATACTGCCCTTTATAGAAAGTTTCGACCAACTGAATTTGGAGATGTCAAAGGTCAGGATCATATAGTAACAACTTTAAAAAATCAAATTAAATCTGACCGTGTGGGACATGCGTATTTGTTCTGTGGAACAAGAGGAACTGGTAAGACAACCATAGCTAAGATTCTAGCAAAGGCAGTCAATTGCGAGAGCCCAATTGATGGTAATCCATGCAATGAATGCAGCATGTGTAAAGAAATTAATAGTCAGAATTCCATGAACGTAATTGAAATAGATGCAGCTTCTAATAACGGTGTTGATAATATTCGTGATATTATAGATGAAGTACAATATTCACCAACAAGGGGCCGTTATAAGGTATATATTATCGATGAGGTTCATATGCTTTCAGCAGGAGCATTCAATGCCTTGCTTAAGACATTAGAAGAACCCCCTTCTTACGTTATATTTATCTTAGCAACAACAGAAGTTCACAAGATTCCTGTAACGATTTTATCAAGATGTCAGCGTTATGATTTCAAACGAATTACGATTGATATAATAACAGAGAGATTGTATGAGCTTTTGGAGAAAGAACAAGTAGAAGCAGAGGAAAAAGCGGTTCGCTATATTGCAAAGTCAGCAGATGGAGCACTTCGTGATGCATTAAGTTTATTAGATCAATGTATGGCGTTTTACTTTGGTGAGAAATTAACCTATGATAATGTGCTTAATGTACTTGGTGCTGTTGATACCCAGGTATTCTCCACTCTCCTGCGTTACATTATTGATGGTAAGGTTACAGAATGTATAGAACTTATTGAAAAACTTATAATTGAGGGTAGAGAACTTGGACAGTTTGTAGTAGACTTTACATGGTATCTTCGTAATTTACTTTTAGTTAAAACATCAAATGCAGCGGAAGATATTATTGATATATCATCCGAGAACTTGATAGATTTAAAAGAAAATGCGGGTACTATCTCAGCAGATGCTTTGATGAGATATATTCGAATCTTCTCAGAGCTTGCAAATCAAGTAAAGTATGCTTCACAAAAACGTGTCCTTGTAGAGATAGCAGTTATTAAATTATGCAAACCACAGATGGAAAGAAGCTATGATTCTATACTGGACAGGTTAAATCAGATAGAAAAGCAGCTACAAAATGGAGTTCAGGTTGTAGCAAGTGGTGCATCAAACACCAATATGCATGCACCCATAGAAGCGCCTCAGGACCCTACACCATCGATATCTGTGGAAGACCTTGAGAAGGCAGTATCAGAGGATATTAAACAAGTTGTACAGAATTGGAGAGCAATTATAGGTGGACTTCAAGGATCTTTAAAACCGATGCTATTGAATGCAAAGCTTAGTATTGGACCAGATAATCAACTAATTCTTATATTTACGGAAGCGGTAGATAAGGATTATGTTGAGAAGGAAGAGCACATTGAAGCAATTGAAGCTTCTATTGCAACGAAGATAGGTAAGAAAGTAGCAATTCGTACAAAGCTAATGGAAACCGGAAATGAAAAAAAGGATGAGTTTCCTGACTTAACAAAGATATTCAAAAACATTGATATAGAATATGAAAATTAAAGTAGAATTAGTTAGAAAATAGGAGGAATATTAATATGGCAAAAAGAGGTGGATTTCCAGGAGCTATGCCTGGTAACATGAACAATCTGATGAAGCAAGCACAAAAGATGCAAAAGCAGATGGAAGAAAAGACAAAAGAAATCGAAGCAAAAGAGTGGGAAGCTACTGCAGGTGGTGGAGCAGTTACTGTTAAAGTATCTGGTAAAAAAGAAGTTGTATCTGTTAAGCTTTCAGAAGAAGTTGTAGATCCAGATGATATTGAGATGCTTGAGGATCTTATTGTAGCTGCAACGAATGAAGCCCTACGTAAAATGGAAGAGGAATCAGCTTCTGTTATGAATTCAATTACAGGTGGTCTTGGTGGACTTGGTGGAGGATTCCCATTCTAACCTAGAATGAAAACACCATGAAAAAGGCATGAATGTTTCCTACAAACAGAAACGTTGTGCCTTTTTTCTTAAGATGCACAATTAAGACCTTTTGAAACATCTGTCATAGTAATAGAAAGGTAAATAAACATGGATTATTATAG
>NZ_CBDLAM010000025.1:0-29721 GCF_965301125.1 Anaerosporobacter sp.
CAACTTATTTCATTGTATCAGAGATTTCCTTCGATGCTTAAGCTGATTGCGCTGCTAATAGATTTACTTGATTAGCAACAACCGCAAAACCACGTCCATGTTCTCCTGCACGTGCCGCTTCAATAGATGCATTTAAAGATAACATATTTGTTTTATTAGAAATACCAGCAATTACATTGGCGAAACCCATTATCATAGAAGTCATTTTCTCCATGTCTTCCATATTCTTAGTTGCTGCTGAAACTGCTTCTGTTAATAGTGTAATCTTCTCGGATAATTCTTTAATACTTTCCATTCCTTCTTTTACTAGGTTTAAAGAAGTATCAGCGCTATTAATAGAATCAAAAGCATTTTGTTCTACCTTTTGTTGTGATGTATATAGGTTATTCATCACAGTAACCATATTAACTAAATGTGTACTTTGTTTACTTGTAATTGTTTTTAATTCCTCAATGATACCTTGATTTTGTGCTTCACCCATAACACTTTCTCCTTCCATAACTTAACTTTCTATTATAAAAACTGTAATAGATCTCTCAAAGTTTTTATACCAATAAGCTTTATCCCCTTGACTTCAATCAATTCTTTGTTAACTTGAGGGAGGATGCAGATTTCATATCCCATCTTCTTAGCTTCTACTACTCTTTGTTCTGCCTGATTAACACTTCGTACTTCACCTGTTAAACCAACTTCTCCAAAAGCTATCGTCTTTCCATCAAGCGGACGATTCTTGTAGCTAGACATAACAGCCAAAATAATCGACATATCTAAAGCTGGTTCATTAATCTTCATACCACCAGCAACATTAATATACGCATCACAGCTAGCTAATTGTAAACCTAGACGTTTCTCCACTACCGCCAAAAGAAGATTAAATCGATTATAATCGGTACCAGCTGCTGTTCTTCTAGGCATATTAAAATTAGTTTGACAGACTAAAGCCTGTACTTCCACCATAATCGGCCTAGTTCCTTCCATTGCACATGTAACTATGGAACCTGACTCTCCTTCTGGTCTACCTTGTAACATATATTCAGATGGGTTTGAAACTTCAACAAGCCCAACATTACGCATCTCAAAAACACCAATCTCGTTAGTTGATCCAAAACGATTCTTTACTGCTCTTAAGATACGATAGGATGCATGATTATCTCCTTCAAAGTATAGCACAGTATCTACCATATGTTCAAGTACTCTCGGTCCAGCAACAACACCTTCTTTTGTTACATGCCCAACAATAAATATGGAAATTCCCATTCCCTTTGCTATCTGCATTAAACTATTCGTTGTCTCCCTTACCTGGCTAACGCTACCAGGTGCAGAACCAATATCTTCACGAAACATAGTTTGAATAGAGTCTATTATTACCACATCAGGAGTTAATTTCTTAATAGCACCTTCAATTAAGTCAAGGTTTGTCTCGCTTAGTAATAGTAAATCGCCCTCTGAATAATTTAGTCTACTCGCACGCATCTTAATTTGTTTTAAAGATTCTTCACCAGAGATATATAGCACATTCTTATGTCTAGATGCTAATTCTTTACACATCTGTAATAGTAGCGTTGATTTTCCTATACCAGGATCACCGCCCACTAATACTAATGAACCAACAACAATTCCACCACCTAGTACACGATCTAGTTCACCAATGCTTGTACTAATTCGTTCATCAGATTCACAATTCACATTACTAATTTTTGTTGGCTCAACCTGTATTCTACGATCCTTACTTGCTCCTGACACTGTCCTCTTTGCCACTGGTTCTTCAACAAATGTATTCCACTCTTTACAACCAGGACACTGGCCAACCCATTTTGCAGATTCATAGCCACATTCTTTACAATAAAATACATTTTTAACTTTCGCCATTGCTACAAACCTCTTAAACCTTCCTACGTTTTCAAAAAAATTAAGAGGTGCTCAACTTCCATTGGATATTAAGCTACCTCTTATTAATCACGTTGTATCTATAGTTTAACAACTTTAACTTTTGGTCGTTTTCCGTTACTTAACTCTACACTTACAACTAATTTACCACCTAAATTTGTTTTCATCTTTCCAACGTTTGTATCATCAACAAAAACTTTATATTCTTTCTCAGGCTCTAATTCTAATGTAATTTGTACATCTTCAGTACCTTCTACTGCAAAATTAATTTCTTTATCTGTTGCATTGAATGAAAATACGGAAGTACCAGGTACTGATTCATACACAAATAATCCATTCTTTTCAAGCTTCGTAATTTCTTTGAAAGTTTTTACTTTATACAAATCTCCATTATGTTCAAAATCTGAAACTTTAGATTTTTGGTCTAACATATAGTTACCAAAGCTAATTGCTCCATCATTCTCTTTACGAATTAATTCTTCAACCACTGTCATTACAGAACCCTCCATTTTTATACAGCACATCATTTAGTGTCTCTTCTTGACTTAAAATCCTATTAATGGCATTCACCATAAAGATTATTCAATATAATCACATTATATAATAATCGACAACTTTTTACTAGTGAATCTTGCGTGATTTTTATAAAATAAATATTAATATAGATTGTAACGATTCACAACTAATATTCCGCTAAATATATATCGTATTTATTTTACTTTAACTGAAATACAATATTTTTATCAACTGCATCTATACAAACTCGGTTTCCTGTACCTACTTTTTGGTCTAGGATTTCCTCTGCTAGCTTGTCTTCAATGTTTGTTTGTATCGATCTTCTAAGTGGACGAGCTCCATAGTTCTTATCGAATCCAGCATCAGCAATAAATTCAACTGTTGCATCTGTAAATTCAAGATCGATATCCAATTGCGCCTTTGTACGTTTTGCAATGACTTGTAACATAATACGAGCAATATCTTTAATATTTTCTTTTGTTAGAGAATGGAATACGATAATTTCATCAATACGGTTAATAAACTCTGGTTTAAAGAGTCTCTTAACTTCCTCCATTACCCCTTCTTTCATCTTATTATAATTTTCTTTCTCATCTACTTGCGTTGTAAATCCAAGTTGTTTTGGTGCAACAATACGATTTGCCCCCGCATTGGAAGTCATAATAATAATTGTATTCTTAAAGCTTATTTTTCTTCCTTGTGCATCTGTGATATGACCATCATCTAATACTTGAAGCAAGATATTGAACACATCAGGATGGGCCTTTTCAATCTCATCAAAAAGAATTACACTATATGGATTTTGACGTACCTTCTCACTTAACTGACCACCTTCTTCGTATCCAACATATCCTGGAGGCGAACCTATAATCTTAGATACGCTATGTTTCTCCATATATTCAGACATATCAACACGAATCATGGAATTTTCATTACCAAACATTGCTTCTGATAGTGCTTTTGATAACTCAGTTTTACCAACACCTGTTGGACCTAGGAACAAGAATGAACCAATTGGACGATTTGGATCTTTCAAACCAACACGCCCTCTACGTATTGCTTTTGATACTGCTTTTACCGCTTCTTCTTGACCAATTACTCTATTATGAAGTATATTTTCAAGATTACGAAGACGATTGCTCTCTTCTTCTTCCAATTTACGAACCGGTATCTTCGTCCATCCAGAGATGATATCAGCTATTTCACTTGGAGTTACTACCATCTCTTTCTCTGTTTTCTCTTTTTCGTGTTGCACACGAAGTCTATTTAATTCTTCTACATTTCTTGTTTGTTGCTTCTTAATTTCTCCAGCTTTCTCATAAGCTTCATCTTTAATAGCTTGTTCCTTTTCTTCTTCTAAACGCTCATTCTCTTCCTCAAGTTTTTTAATATCTGGACTAGTAATGAAAGCACTTAATCGAACTTTAGATGAAGCCTCATCAATTACATCAATGGCCTTATCAGGTAGATAACGGTCGTTAATATAACGGTTTGACATACGTACAGCTGCTACTAAAGCATCATCTGTAATTCTAACTTGATGATGAGCTTCATAGTGATCACGTAATCCCTTCAAGATAAGGATAGACTCTTCCTCAGAAGGTTCTTCAATAACTACCGGTTGAAATCTTCGTTCTAATGCAGCATCTTTTTCAATATATTTACGGTACTCTTCTCTCGTAGTGGCTCCGATTAATTGAATCTCACCTCTAGCTAAAGATGGTTTCAAGATATTCGATGCATCAATTGCACCCTCTGCTCCGCCAGCACCAATAATCGTATGAATCTCATCAATAAATAACAAGATGTTACCATCATTCATTACTTCTTGAATGACCTTCTTAATTCTTTCTTCGAATTCACCACGATACTTAGAACCTGCAACCATACCACTTAAATCAAGAGTTAATACTCTCTTATCTTTAATTGTCTCTGGAATATTACCTTCTACAATTTTTTGTGCTAACCCTTCTGCAACAGCAGTTTTACCTACACCTGGTTCTCCAACTAAACATGGATTATTCTTTGTTCTTCTGCTAAGAATCTGAACAACTCTTTGAATCTCATCTTCTCTTCCAATGACAGGATCTAATTTTCCTTCTCTTGCATAAGCTGTTAAATCACGGCTATATTGATCGAGCGTTGGTGTAGAGGATTTACCTTTTGACTTATTCTTGTTAGCGGCATATTCACTCTTAGCAGAATTACTATCTTGACCGATGGCTGTTAATATATCAATGTATAATTTCTGAATATTCACACCTAGTGTATTCATAAGACGAACTGCAATACAATCCGACTCTTTAAGTAGCGCAATTAATAAATGCTCTGTCCCTACAGCTTGAGATTTTAGACGTATCGCTTCTCTGTAACTTTGATCTATGATACGTTTCGCTCTTGGCGTAAAACTTCCAGCTTCTAATACTTCTACAATAGAATTTGGAGCAATAAGCTGATTTACTAAATCTATTATTTTACCTTCATCTACTCCATTCTCTTCTAAGACTTTAGATGCTACACCTTCTACCTCAATAAGACCAATTAGTAGATGTTCTGTTCCTATATAACTATGCATTAACCGATATGCAGAATCTGCTGCTACCTGCAATGCTTCCTTGGCATTTGCTGTGAATCTATCGTTCATTCTGTACACTCCCTTTCGTTGCAATTTATTGTATTAATTCTGGCAAGCCTTCATTTAAAAATTTGGCTCTTGCCCTTTCTCTTTCTTTTGTTCCAACATTCTTTCCTAAAATCTTTTGCAAGTTAGCAGGTTGAATTGCCATCATTAATTTATAGAAAGACGGTATCTCTTCACTTGCAATAATCTTGGAATCATATCCAAATTTGATTTGGGATAGTAACGTCATTGCATCCGCAGTTGATATCTGCTTTGCGTAACGTAAGACCCCATAGGAACGATATACTTGATCCTCGTACTTATCAAAATTAGAATCTAACAGATATTCTCTTCTTCTTCGTTCCTGTTTGATGATTTGATCTACTATGGTGATCAGATTTTGTATGATATCATGCTCTGACACCCCGAGGGTTTTAAGGTTTGATATCTGATAAATATTCGCAACACTCTTGTTTCCCTCTCCATATACACCTCGTATGGAAACACCATATTTACTTACTTCATCAATTAACTTATCTATCTTACCTGATGTAGCAAGTGCTGGTAAATAAACCATTATAGATGCACGTAATCCTGTACCTACGTTGATTGGACTACTTGTTAAGTATCCTAATTTATCATCAAAAGCATACTCTAAGGTTTCTGAGATAAAATCATCAATCATATTTGCTTTCTCCAGTAATGGTAGCAAATTCATTCCACTACTTATTACCTGTATGCGGATATGGTCATCTTCATTAAGCATAAGACTTACACTTTCGTCTTCTGTCATAATGACTCCCGCATGTTGATTCTTTTCAACTAATTTCTTTGTTATAATATGTCTCTCAGCTAGAGCTTCTTTTTCGATATCACTAGCCTTTGTTACATTATAATAATAATACTTTCCAACTATTTCTTCAAGCTTTGCCTTCTTCTCATCTAATCGGTTATGAATATCTTCACATAACAATTCTGCTTGTTCTAAGGAAAGTTTAGGAGAGAATGGATACTTCACAAAATTCCTTGCAAGTCGAATTCTACTAGAAATCACAACATCGCTTTGTTTACTCTGTTCTTCATACCACTTAGGCATTGTTGATTTCCTCCTTATTTGTTTCATCCTTCTTAGTATCAACTTTTTCTGCGGTTTTTCTCTCTTCTTCTTTCAATCTTTTAATTTCATCACGTAATTTTGCAGCTTCCTCGAATTCCTCTTTCTCAATTGCTTCTTGTAATAAAATACTTTTCTTATCTATCTCAGATAAATCATTAATAATTTTGTTCATTGATGACACATAGCCTTTTGGTTTCTTGCCTACATGGGTATCTGCTCCATGTAAACTCTTTAAACTTCTAGGCAATATCTTGCGAAAATTCTCATAACACTTAGCACAACCAAACATGCCTTGTTGTAAGAATTGTTCGTAAGTCATCCCGCAATTCTGACATCGTATTTCATCATCCTTGGTCTTTTCTTTTCCTTCTGTTTCCGTGTTAGAATCTTCTTTTTCATTTGATTTCGAATTTGATGCACTTCGATAATTACCAAGTATACTTGATAATATATCTCCTATCGATACGTCCTTATTCATAAATGCGGAGTTCATATGAAAACGAGTACATTCTGCTGCACATTCTTCACACAAATGTTGTTCTTTCATCTCACCATTTACAATTTCCGTATAATAAATCTTGGCATCTCTCTTCTTACATTTATCACATAACATATTATCGCCTCCTTGCTGCGACACTTCAAACACAAGACGGGACACTATTACTTCTTACCTGAGCCAATGGTTCCATTGACCTAAAGAAATTCATTGAAAATATTATCTACAGCTTCATGAACTTCTTCCTTGGTAATATTCTTACAATATGCTTCTGCTAAAACTACCTGCAATGCATTCATCATATCCAGCATTGCCTTGCGTTTATCCGCTTCCACAGAAATAACAGCACCTTTCCTTCGATCTAGTTTTAGATAACCTTCCTGTTTTAATATAGTATATGCTTTGTTAACTGTGTGCATGTTAATTCCTATATTTTCTGCTAATTCTCTTACAGATGGCAGGTTATCCCCTTCTTTAAATTCAGAACTTGCTATTCCTAGTATTATCTGATTTCTTAACTGAATATATATCGCTTCTTCGCTATTAAAATCAATACGTACAATCACATATATCACCTTCTTTTAGTTATATCTGTTATACCGTCAGTATAACAGATATAGTATCTTTGTCAAGTATTATATAAGAACAGAGTAGTATACTTTAATCTATCTTAAGCATACTACTCTTTCAAATCATTCACATCTCTATACAATTATATTCTCGTATTCAAGGCTAAGGTGAAAGAATTTTTTATTTTTAGAAAAATTCATCATCTTTTGTTCCACGTAACTTAATTAACAACCGAATCACTACTAATGTAGCAATTAATGTTATTATACAACTCACAGCAACTAAGATTCTCATATTTGCTAATTTCTTGGCATATTCATCTTTCGTTACCTTACCTGTGTTTGTTGTAGTTGCTTGATCATAAGAGGAATCATACCTTTGTACTGTATTCTCAATTTTATCATAACGATAGAACTGTGCCTCACTATCACCCTTTTTCATGTATAATAGCACATAGTCAGCAACTTCTCCGCCAACTGGTTCGTACACAGTAACCGTAATCCCTTGCAATTTCATAGTTGTTTCTTCATACCCACTTGGGATTAAACTATCATCTTCTAAGGATATAACCTCGTATTCAGAAGAAAAATATAGCTGAATTCTGTCATCTTCTTCAGTTACTAAATACCCATCTGATTCCAGTATCTCTTCTTGATCTTCTGTGTCTTCACCTTGCGACTCTCCATCTTCTGGTTCGTCTATCGTATTCTCACCATCAGTTTCTGTCTGTTCATTTTGGTTCGCCTGATCTTCTTTTTTAGTAACTACGATTGTGTAGGTCTTCTGATCTCCAGAAGGTGCTGTTACTATTATATTCACTTCGTTAGGGCCTGCTTTCAGATCTTTATTCCCTTTTGTTGTTATTTTAGCATCTTTATCCGAAGCCATAGCACTAATTACAAGTTCCTTCACATCACTCTTAACTTCAGCTGTATATTTTGTTGTTTTTGATGAGAATTCAGGGGATAATACCCCAGGGCTAATTCTTAATGAGTCTAGCTTCGCATTGTTTGAAACTGTTTGATCTGTTCCAATATCAATTGATAGACGATTGCTTGATACTGACATCTCAGCAGAATCTTCATATGTATATACATATGCTTGATCCATCGTCTCAATTTGTGCATTACCTTGCTTAATTGCTTTGAATTGTAATACGTACTTACGGCTCTTAACAATATTCTCAGGATTCATATCAGAGACACGAAGAATTCCATCTCCTCCACTAACCATGCTTCCACCACTAATGAATTCCATCTTACTTTCATCATAGGTAAGAAATGTTTCAAATCCACCAATATCATCTGTTGCCTCTACTTTAACAATTACGCTGAATGTATCATTTAGCTTAATGTCGGTATCCTTTTGTGTAATTGACACAGTGGCACTTGCTGCTTTTACCGATTTACTTGGTACTATGTTTACGAGTAAACATAGTAATAGAATATATATTAGTACTGCATTCTTCCTTTGTTTCATTCAATCTTACCCCTTTTATTCAGACAATCGAATTACATTAAGTTTGTAATCTCGTTTATCTCCATTCTCTGCAACTACAGATACTACAACCTCGTTGCTTCCTACATTCAATGGTACTTTACCCGTACCAGAAACAGTAGCCTTTTTACTTGCTGTTGTTGCTTTCACAACAATAGAATCTGTATCAGCTTCAACAATTAAGCCGTATGTCTGTTCAATAGAAGAATCAAAAGTTGGTGTAATTGCATATCCTTCTACCGCTAATGTCTTAAGCCAATTATTCGGATTAAGCTGATCTGCTGGTAATGCAGCTGGTGTATCTGGCATATTAAGGAATACTGGTATTGAGAAAACAATTGGTACACTGGACATACTACTATAAGCAGTGAATGTTTTTGATGCTTCTGAAGCTGCTGCTTGTACATTCGCCATATATTGATGAGAGTATGTTGATATTGGTGTCATATTGAATTTCTCAAGATAAATTGTATTCTGGCCCCTATTAATATAGGTTGATCCAATAACATAAGCGCCACCTACAATTGCACGATATGGGCTTGTCCATGGAATAAGATATAATGCATTATTTGTTGCATTCGATGTTCCATTCTGTGCATATTTTAATCCATTAGCAACTGCACCACCAGCTGCTGTACTATGAGTAGCTCCTATATTATAGAAGTTATATAAACCTTCATATCCACTAACTGTTCCTGTTACGCTTGAACTAAATGTCTTATTAGATGTAATAACTTCTTGTTTTACTCTTGATGCCAAATGATATGGGCTAACTCCAGAGTATTTTGCTGCCTCAATAAATGTCTGAGCATATGTCTTGGTCTGTTCTACACCATCATCATCTGTATACGTAAAACTTGTACCAGCCATTGGTGTTCCACTTAATATATTTTCTATACCATCTATAGTCTGATACTGTTCTTGATATGCCAGCAATTCAAATTGGAAAACACCTTGTGGATTCAAGAAATTCCTTGGATCCATATAGTATGCAATAATATCTTTTGATGCAGTTACCCAAGTAGAACCATCATATACTACGAAACTGTCTGTAGCCCACTTATATGCGCCAGACTCCATAGACTTCCATGCGATATTCTTACTATTTGGAATTAAATTCTTACCAACTACACTTTCTTTTGAAACTGCTGTATTCCAATCAAGTCCTGTATGATATGCCTCGAATTTCCAATGAGGATACTGACTATGTAGCGTTCTTAGATATGGTTTATAGCTTTCCGGAAAGCCCTTCTCTGTCATCATCTGTTCAAATTCTGCATCTGTTAATGGTTCTGAGGTAGTTCCTCCTGATGTATCACCCGAATTGGTATCTCCTGGAGTTGTTCCACCCTGATTATTATCTCCATTATTTGAATCATTACCAGAAGAATCATCACCTGGAGAATCACTACCAGTATCTTTTTCTGAATCTAATTTCACGTAACTACCAGAAATATATCCTGTTAATACTTTATCCTTATATGTAAAATCGACTTCATACCAAGCGGTTCCTGATACTTCTTTAACCGAATAAATGGTTACTTTAGTGCCTGTTGATAGATAAACCTTCGCACCTGTAGAATCAACCATTTGACTATTCGTGGTTCCGGCGCCTACACGAACCCTAAGATTATTCGTTGTGACTACACCTGTATCAATTGGCTTTCTCTCCTCTTCCACTACGCGCTGTGTGAATAAAACCTTATTCGCTTCAATATATCCTTTATAACTCTTCTTACTATATGTAAATTTCACATAAAAATACTTAACTCCATTTTTAGTTGTTTCTTTTGTGATTGTTAATTTGGTCTTGTTGGCTAATGATACTGTTTTATTAGAAACTTTCAGATATGATTTACCACCTGCAGCTTTTCTTATCTTCACTTTGGAGCTACTATTTACTTTTGCAGCTACTGAATCCTTCAAAGTTAATTTCACATAATCACTTAGTACGTAACCTTTTTTAGTCTTACCTTCCCACTTGAAAGAAATGTAATACCACTTTTCTTTACTTACCGTCTTTTCTGATAAGATTGTAACTTTAGTTCCTTTTGCTATTGATACCTTTTTTTTCGATACTGTTAGCTGCGCTGCCGTTCGAGATGCTGACTTTCTCACATTCAATTTCGCGGCTATAACACTTGCAGGTATATCAAGTGTTGTTGTGGCTGCCTGCACTTTCTCCTTTTTTGATAGCAAGCTAGTAGACGGACATGCCATCACAATGCACAATAGCAGGATTAATACCTTATGCCATCTTTTCTTATTCATACATAACTCCTTTCTTATGCCATAGAGTATTCATTCTACTCTGTTTTTGTCCTTCACAATTACCAACTATTTCTCGAATTTACATTATATATTAAAAAATACTGAATATCTATGGCATTTTAATGGCATTTTGTCAATTATACTACTCGATTCATCGGTAAATCGTTGTTTACACCTTTCGATATTAGAATCTGATGTAAATCGATTACGCCATTTAAAAATGTTGCTGCGCAAGAAGAAAGATAAACATCCCACATTCTAAAGAATTCTTCACCCTTTTCCTTCCTGATTTGGTCAGTATGTTCTAGATAATTCTTTCTCCAACATAATAACGTCTTATTATAATGTCTCCGCAAACTTTCCACATCTAGAGTAAAGAAATGATACTCAGGTAACAAATTAATAATCTCTCTTAGACTAGGTATCATGCCACCCGGGAAGATATATCTCTTTATCCAAGGATCTCCACCATGTTCCTTATGTCCACTAATATAATGCAATAAGAATAGTGCACCTGGTTTCATAACTGCATTGGCAGATTCTAGATATTCCTCATAATTCCCACGGCCAACATGCTCAAGCATACCAACACTAACAACTCGGTCAAATTGTAATCCAGACTTCTTCAAATCACGGTAATCCATAAGTTCTACCGTTACCAAATCTTCTAGTCCTTCTTTCCTTATATCTTCTTTACATTTTTCATACTGCTGTGTACTAAGTGTTATTCCATAACCTTTCACTCCATATTCTTTAGCAGCAGTCTTTAACAAGAATCCCCAACCACAACCGATGTCTAATAGAGTCATTCCTTTTTCCAACTGTAATTTATCAAGAATGTGATGCACTTTATTACATTGTGCCTCATACAACGTATCCGTATCATTCTTAAAGTACGCGCAGGAATAGCTCATTGTCTCATCTAGCCACAATGAATAAAAATCATTTCCTATGTCGTAGTGAGAAGATACTTCTTCTTTTTGGTGCTTCTTAGACATATTATGGTGGAACAATTTCTTTAATTCAGAATGATCTCTATTAAAAGATTCCATATTACCAAGGAAGAGATTTAGAACTTCATATAAATCTCTATCCACATCAATAATCCCCTTCATATACGCTTCGCCAAGAGCTAATGATGTACTTGTTAGTAATTCCTTTTTGCTTATATCTTCAGTAATTGTTACAGTAAATTCCGGTTCCCCTTTACCCACTTTAAGATGCTCTCCCTTCATATTGATTGCAAAAGGGATATGAATAAATTTACTTAAATAATCTGCTATAAATTGATGCAATGAACGTCACTCCTTATAAGATTTATTTACTTCACATTACTTATAAGGGTTTCCACTTTTATGTTAATTATTCTCTGATTCGTTATTGTTTTCCAGCCGAACTCAACTATAAAATAGCTCTCTATCCAGTACGAAATACATCACACCCACACTGGATAAAGAGCCAATAAATCTTCCTTATTCACCTACAGATAAAAGCAATTTATAATAACTACCTACTCATCAACCTTAGTAAAAGAGATTGTCTTAGTAATAGTATAATCTCCAAGTTTTACTGTAATTGTTGTTGTTCCTTCACCTTTAATAATCAATTCCACACCATATGAATCCGTCCCAATAGTTGCAATATTGGTATTACTCTCACTAATTAACTACTAAATTCGTCGATTGCTTTACCAATATCGTTTCTCATATATTTGTTAGAGAAATCAATCCACTTCGTTGCTTCATATGCATTTGCTCTTGCTTCTTGTAATGTAACACCCTTTGCAGTAACACCAAGAACACGACCTCCGTTAGTTACAATCCCTTCCTCTGTAGCTTTCGTTCCAGCATGGAACACATAGTAACCATCTTTATCTTTAAAGTTTTCAAATCCAGTAATCTTAATTCCTTTATCATACTTTTCTGGATAACCAGCTGATGCTAAAACAACACAAACCGCTGCATTATCTTCGAATTGTAAATCTATTTCATCTAATTTTCCATCGATACAAGCATTCATTACTTCAATGATATCATTCTTCATACGAGGTAATACCACTTGTGCTTCAGGATCACCAAATCTAGCATTGTATTCTAATACTCTTGGTCCTTTGTCTGTCAACATAAGTCCACAGAATAAAATTCCAACAAAGTCTCTTCCTTCTGCTTTCATCGCATCCATCGTTGCTTGGTATACGTATTTTTCACAAAATTCATCTACTTCTTTTGTATAGAATGGACTTGGTGAGAAGGTTCCCATTCC
The DNA here is from genome assembly GCF_965301125.1 of Anaerosporobacter sp. Taxonomy (NCBI): domain Bacteria; kingdom Bacillati; phylum Bacillota; class Clostridia; order Lachnospirales; family Lachnospiraceae; genus Anaerosporobacter; species Anaerosporobacter sp. Next base: position 13,237 of record NZ_CBDLAM010000025.1, read on the forward strand.
ACCAGTGTTTAGACCTTGGTCTCCATCTTTTGCTCGTTTATGATCTTGTGCACTTGTCATAGGTTTAATATGTGTTCCATCACAATAAGCAAGTACCGATACTTCCCTACCTGTCATGAATTCTTCAATTACAAGACGATTGCCTGCGCTACCGAATTGTTTATCAAGCATAATAGATTTTACACCAGCTTTTGCTTCTTCAAATGTATTGCAGATTAAAACACCTTTTCCAAGTGCTAATCCGTCTGCTTTTAGTACAATGGGATACTCGCTTGTCTCTAGGTAAGCAATGGCATCGGCAGCAGAATCAAATGTCTCATATGCTGCTGTAGGGATATTGTATTTCTTCATTAAGTCTTTTGAAAAAGCTTTTGATCCTTCAATGATTGCTGCATTCTTTCTAGGTCCAAATACACGTAATCCTCTTGCTTCAAAAACATCAACCACGCCTGCTACTAATGGGTCATCCATACCGATAATTGTTAAATCAATTTTATTTTCTTCAGCAAAATCTGCTAATTTATCTATTTCCATTGCACCAATATTAACACATTCTGCAAGTTCTGCAATTCCTGCATTACCTGGTGCACAATAAATCTTATCCACATGCTTACTTTTCGATACGGAATATGCTATTGCATGTTCTCTTCCGCCACTACCAACGATCAGTACTTTCATTGATTCTCCACCTCTCTTATTTGATTACCGCTTTACTATCTATAATCTCAACTTTACCATTCGCTATCATGTCAATTGCTTGCGGTAAAATCATCCACTCCGCTTGTTCCATTACTCTCTTTTGTAAAACTTCTGCCGTATCACCTTGTTTCACTTCAACGGCTTTTTGTAATAGAATAGGACCACTGTCAACTCCAGCATCTACAAAATGTACAGTTGCACCAGTAACCTTTACACCACGCTTAAGTACTTCCTCGTGCACTTTCAAACCATACATTCCTGGCCCACAAAAGGATGGGATCAAGGATGGGTGAATATTAATGATACGATCCTTATATTCCTTAACAAGCATTTCAGGAAGAATCACTAAATATCCTGCAAGGACAATTAAATCTACATCATATGACTTTATTGTTTCAACTAAAGTTTTATTAAAATCTTCTCTCTTTTCAAATTCCTTAGGAGAGATGCATTCCGCTGCAATTCCATGCTTTGTCGCTCTAGTTAGAGCATAAGCATCTTTTTTATTACTTATTACTACTTCTATACTTGTATTACGAATCGTACCATTTTCTACTTTATCAATAATTGCTTGAAGGTTTGTGCCTCCTCCAGATACTAAAACTGCAATCTTCATACGATTTCTCCTTATTCTACAGTTACACCCTTGTCACCACTCTTAACTTCACCAACAACATATGCTTTCTCGCCTGCTGCTTCAATAAGACGAATTGCTTCATCTACCTGAGTAGGATCAACAGCAACCATCATACCAAGTCCCATGTTGTATGTGTTATACATCATCTGTTCGGCGATATTACCATCCTTAGCAAGCATATCAAAGATTGGAGGGACTTCGTAACTATTCTTCTTCACAAATGCACGAACTCCTTCTGGAAGCATTCTTGGAATGTTTTCGTAGAAACCACCACCTGTAATATGGCTACAAGCCTTCACTGTAATTCCTCCGTCTTTAAGAGAACGTAATGCTTTCACGTAAATCTTTGTAGGAGTTAATAAAGTTTCCCCAAGAGTTGCACCAAGTGATTCATAGTAAGTTTCTAATGCATCACGGTTCATGTTGAATACTTTTCTTACTAATGAATACCCATTACTATGAATACCAGATGAAGCAATACCGATTAAAACATCTCCATCTTTTAAGTTTTGTCCTGTAATAAGTTTTTTCTTATCAACGATACCTACTGCAAAACCAGCTAAGTCATATTCATCAACTGGATAGAAACCAGGCATTTCTGCTGTTTCTCCACCAATCAATGCAGCATTTGATTGAACACAGCCGTTTGCAACACCACTAACGATTGTTGCGATTTTTTCTGGTTCGTTCTTGCCACATGCTATATAGTCAAGGAAAAATAATGGTTCACCGCCTGCACACGCAATATCATTTACACACATTGCTACACAGTCAATACCGATTGTATCATGTTTATCAAGGATAAAAGCTAATTTAAGTTTTGTTCCAACTCCGTCTGTTCCTGATACTAAAGTTGGTTCTTCCATATCTTTAAAACTAGCCAGTGAGAATGCACCTGAGAATCCACCAATATTAGTAAGAACTTCGCTTCTCATTGTTTGCCCAATATGTTTCTTCATAAGTTCAACCGCTTTATATCCTGCTTCAATATCTACGCCAGCTTTCTTGTAATCCATGTTACTTTCCTCCTGTTATTCCAACGAATTTATAAAGTTACTTCTCTACAGACTTAATAAATTTCTTCGTAATTTATCTTACCACATTTTTCGTTCTTTGTCTTACTTTGCACTGTATTAATTTCTTATACAACTTATTAGTACGATTTATAAGAATCGAATTATATATAAGTTAAACTACTGTAACTGTATTGTTTAATAGAAGTAAAAAACAACTTTTCTAGCTGTATGCAGATGTGAACATGTATCTATATTCACATCTGTCATTCAGCACAGAAAAGTTGTTCCTTTATTGATTTAGATATGCTTGATATTTGATAGTTTCTAACTTTTCCGCTTTCTCAAGAACCATGTCGTTTAACCCATTCGCATAGGTTTTCAAACGCTCTCTTAATTCTAAATCTGTCGTTGCAAGAATCTTAGCTGCTAATAGTCCTGCATTTAATGCACCGTTAATTGCCACTGTAGCCACTGGAATACCAGGAGGCATCTGACAAATTGAATACAAACTATCCACTCCACCAAGAGCTTTTGTTTGAACAGGTACCCCAATAACAGGAAGAACTGTCATAGCAGCAGTCATACCTGGAAGATGTGCCGCACCACCTGCACCTGCTATAATGACTTCAAGACCTCTTTCTTCTGCATTCTTTGCATACTCATAAAGACGATCAGGAGTACGATGTGCAGAAACAATCGTTAATTCATAATCAACCTTCAACTCATCTAAAATCTCCGCTGCTTTACTCATAACAGGAAGATCCGAATCGCTTCCCATAATAATACCTATCTTTGCCATGTAATAACCTCACTTTCCATTGTTTTTCTTATACTTATCTATTTTTATCTATCATCTAATCTATCACAATTCCTATTGAATTAAGGTTTCGCACTTCATTATGTTACCGTTCTTGATTATGCTATATTACTTCATTATGAGCTATTCTGATTCTTGTAATTAGGTTATAAATGATTTAATAATAAATATTAGGTCCATTTATCCCTTTAAGCACCTTGCTCGTACTTGTGTATCTATAAAGTAGTAAGCAAAACTCTCAACAATGCAGATCAGCTTCTTAGCCACCGTACTATACTAAGAAACGATAGCGAAATATCTATAGTACTTCTTAGTGTGTACTTAGGCAACATAGGAAGGTGAGCCATGGATGGCGAGCCAGCCTGAGCTGAGGCAGGATGCCGAATCGAAGGCGCTTCCGTATCAATTGATGAATATAGATGTACACACATAGAAGTACTTAGATATGTAGCGTGTTTCGTGTCATAGTACGGTGGCTAAGAAGCTATCAACCCGTCCATAGAGTTTTGCATCACAACCTAAAATCGAATCTTATCATGTGCAAATCGAACTGCCTCTAATGCCGCTTCTATAGTTTCCCCTGTTGCAGTTATATGCCCCATTTTCCGTCCAACAGAAACTTGTTCTTTACCATACAGATGAATCTTTACACCCGGTTTTTGATAAGCTTGTTCAAGGCCCTGCACATTCGCATCACCATTTGTTTGACCAATAATATTCTTCATCGCTGTTGGACGAATGAGTGAAGTGTCTCCAAGTGGTTGTCCTAGAATTGCTCGAATATGGTTTTCGTATTGTGAAGTATAACAACCTTCAATTGTGTAATGCCCCGAATTATGTGGTCTTGGTGCCAATTCATTAACAAGAATATGTCCATCTTTCTTTACAAACAATTCAATGCAAAGCATTCCACAACAACCAAATACTTCAATCGTCTTCTTTGCAATCTCCATTGCTTCTTCTGTAGTTTCTTTTGAAATTACAGCCGGTACAGTTGTTTCATCAAGAATACTATTCACATGAATATTCTCAGCAACTGGGAACACTTTAACATCTCCATTTGCACTTCTACACACAAGAATGGATACTTCCTTCTCAAATGGTACAAATTCTTCTACCATTAACGGAAGTTTCCCTGCGCCGAGACAGTTATATGCTGCTTTCACTTCTTCTTTTGTTTTGATGATTGCATTACCTTTTCCATCATAGCCACCTGTACAAGTCTTTAAAATAATTGGATAACCGTACTTTTCTCCTGCTTGTAAGATTTCATCAATACCATTAACACCAAGATAATCTGGAACAGGTATCTCATGTTTACGTAACCAATCCTTTTGATCCAATTTATTCTGAATGTGAAGTAGGGTCTCACTTGATGGATAAACTGTATGACCTTGTTCTTCTAATAGTTGCAATGCCTTCACATTAATATGCTCAAATTCGTACGTCACTACATCTACGCGCTCTGCTAATTGCTTGATTGCTTCAACATCATCAAAACCAGCAATAATATGTTCATCTGCAACACTATCTGCAGGACAATTCTTCGTTGGATCTAGGATTACAAAATAGTAATCCAATCTTTTCGCATCAAGAATCATCATCTTACCAAGTTGTCCTCCACCAATTATACCTATTCTATGCATACTTATCCCTGCGCCTTTCTCAAGAATCCTATTATCGTTACGCTAATTGTACTATCGCAAATAGGCCCAGTCAAGAATTTAAAGGCTACTGATACTTTAGAAATTCTTATGTTATTTATAACTATCGATAAATATCACTATTATACTTTACTTTAAATCGATAGATAGACATAGAGCTGTCCCATGAAGTCTACTTCACGGGACAGCTCTAATAACATTATCTATTCTTTATTAATCTACCTTAAATTGTTGTACTGCCTCTACTAATTCTTTTGCATTGATATCAAGAATATTCGCTGCTTGGTCAAGTGTGTCTACTTGTTTTAACTGTTCTTTTGATGTCTCATTATCTGCAGTAGATGCTGCTGCATTCTCTTCTGAAACAGCTGAAATACTCTCTATTGCTAGTAAAGTGTTAATTCTTGCACTTTCAATTTCTGATATACTCTTAGTAATTGTTTTAATATTATCGACCAGTTGTTCTACATGATGATTGATATTATCGAATGTCTTTTCTGTAACATCTACGGCTACTTTTTGTTGTTTCATTCCTTCACCAGCGGCTTGTACGTGCTCTACTGTTATTTGAACGCTGTTTTGGATCTCACTGATAATATTATTAATCTGTGCTACCGAATTTGCAGATTGATCTGCTAATTTACGTATCTCATCAGCTACAACAGCAAATCCGCGCCCTGCATCACCAGCTCTAGCTGCCTCAATAGAAGCATTCAATGATAATAGATTTGTCTGTTCTGCAATATCATTAATAACAGATACGATATTACCGATTGCTATTGATTTTTTCTCTAATGTAACAATCTCTTCTACAACCTGGTTTATAACAGTATTCGTTACATCTGTTTTTATTTCAAGTTCTTTCATCTTATCCGTACCTGATACAACCGCAATCTTCGTATCTTGTGCAATACTCTCCATATCAATGGTATTCTGACTAACATTCTCAATCTTCTGTGACAATTTATCCATCTGTTGAAGACAATTTTCTGAATCATTTGCTTGTTGATTTACACCTTGTTCAATCTCATCAATAGCAGCAGATATTTCTCTCGTTGCTTCTGTAAATGTATTGGCTGAAGTTGTTACTTGTATTGATGACTCTGAAACAGTAGTACTTAATTCCTTCGTTTTATTAATTAAACCTTTCATACTATCTGTCATCTCTTGAATATTCTTTGCAAGAATCAAGAATTCATCTTTACGTCTTGTATGAAACTTAATTGTTAAATCTCCAGAAGCTACTAATTTAAGATTTTTGATGATACGCGCAATTTCTTTGCTAATACCAAATGTAATAAGTAAACCAAGACTCAATGCAACAATACAAGCGATCACTACAATAACAATTGTTATATCCTTAATTCCTTCGGCTTGTGCTGTAATATTACTTTTTGGCATTAATGCGCATATGGTAGTTCCTGTTTCTCCAACCTTAGAATACATATACATATATTCTTCACCATTATAATTTACATATTCACTTCCCGATACATCTAAGACTTTCGATTGATTTAGATGTAACTTTTCGTTTAAGAATATAGGCTCAGTGATTTTATCATCCAAATGAATTTCTCTTCCATCTTCTGTAACAACTGCTACAAAAGAATTCTTTCCAAAATCAAGACTTCCAAGGATTTTATCTATAGATGAAGAACTTACATCAATTACAATTGCTGCATCTGCAATTTGAAGTTTTCGCATATAACGCATCGCGTATTCACCTCTGCCTGTACTAAAAGTAGAGTCTATCGCATCGCTATATCCAAACCAACCACTTTGGGGGTTATTTTCTAATATTTGTTTACCTTCTTTGGAGCTTATTAGGGTAGAATAGCTACCTGTTGTTTTAATCCCTGTTGATGAAATAGGTGTTGCGATATCAGAAATCATATGTACATCTGAAATAAACTCATCTGATACCATTTTTGAATGCATCTGATTAAATATTGTATTATAGATACTTTGTCTTTCTGATTTATCTAATACAGCATAATTCATAAAATAATTTTTAATATTATCATCAGCTTCAAATTGAATTGCAGTTGCTTCAATGGAATTCAAACCAAACTCTATGTACTGTGTCGTTAACACTAGTGTTTGCATACTAGCTTTTTCATAATTAGTAATAATGCCATCCGATGCTTTTCTATATGAAATAGCACCTAGTGCAATGACAAATAAAACTGGAACTAAAAAACTAATTGTTAACTTAAACCCAATACTAGTCCTCTTTTTTGTATTAACTGCCTTTTTACTTTTCATACTTTAACCTCCTTGAAGGTAACCCCAAATTTATAATCTTATATATACTTTATTATAATTTCAAACTAATTTCAACTAAAATGTGTATATTATAACCATTTTTAGCAAAATTATTTCAAAACTAAAGTTGACAAAAAAAACAACTTTTCGTAGCTGTGTGCTATATGTGATTCTATATATGTTCACATATGGCATACAGCATAGAAAAGTTGCTTCGTTCTAAATATTCATCTCATCAAGAGGTTTATTCAATTCTTCTGTACCAGCTAATACGAATCTTCCGTTTTCGATTATTACAATCTTATCTCCATCTTTTTTATATACTGCAATTTCTCCTAATTCATCATAAGGAATTGTTATATCAGTATGGCAACTAAAATATGCCTTTGTAATATCTGTTTTACGTAAAATCGAGCATTCATTATCTTTAGCAATCATCTCTTTACCATCAGGATTACGAGTAACAACTTCCTCACTCATGCTAAAGCAAGTATCACCCATGGCAAAATGAGGTCCTGTTTTCTCAGCAATAAGAATTGGTAATTTGTCTTGGATATTATACTTTCTTCCCATTACATAGGCAGTTGTATTCGTACCAATTGCGAATTCACCCATTGGTAGAGTATCATGGTTATACAAAAGATTCTCTTTAATGAATTTCTTATTCTCTTCTTCGTTATCAAAATTCTTACATGTATAATCAACAATCTTACCGTCTTTTAATGTTAATGCTAAATCGATGTATTTGTATTCGCGTAAATACACTTCACTTACATGCAAAACACCATCTGTTCCAGTAAGTTTTGGTGATGTGAATACTTCGCCTACAGGAATATTAACATCTGCTAGACAGTTTTCAAAACCTGTTTGTTTTGTTGGATCTGTAATTTCATGTAATTGTACTTTAAGATCTGTTTTATTTACTCCTGTACCAAGAATATGAACGTATTCTCCTTGATCTAAGGTATCAATTAACGTCTGCTGAATATTCTGATATAAGTGATAGTCAAGTGTATTCACTTTGACTGTTTCTTCAAAGATTTCTTCAAACTTCTCACCGATTTCAGGCACTGGATATGCAATAATTGTGAAACTACGTTCATCTCCTTTAATATATTCATTCATTAATAAGCGTGAATCGCGGCTAAACTCAACATCAAGCTTTTGTTGTTTTTCACTTAATTTGTTGCTTTCTGATTTACTTACTGGTGTAAATGGCCTCTCACCAAATGTTTCGATTACGGCTGGTCCAGCAAATAATGATGCTTCTTTTTTGAATGCTTCATAACCTTTTCTAAGATGAGCTAGTCTCTTTTCTACATAAGCTTTATCAAAGTATAATCCATAATCAAAGCGATGGTCATAATCATATTGTTTATTGAACTTATTAGCACCACTTCTTCTGATGGTAGGTTTTAATCCTAACTTCTCAAATTGTTTGATTGCTGCACGTACCATACGCTCAAAACCGATTTCATAGCGAACATTAACAATTCCCTTCTTGGAAAGATCAATGTTTGCATAGATAAAACCAATTCGGTATCCTTCCGTATATGTGAAAGCCATTGCATCTATCTTATCTTGGCTTAAACTATTCATATATTCTGCTGTCTTGATTTCATTTTCCGTAATACGTTCACCATATTGGTATAGGTAACGTAAATCTGTTAAATCGGAATCCATTATAATATCTGTTATGAATGATAGCTCAGGATCTAACAATTCTCTCGTACGGTAATAGCACACTTCCTCACTGTAATCAGTTGCTGTATAATATAGTGCTGATTTCACTTCTTTATATGTTGTTTCATCTTCCTCTTCAAAAAGATTGTAGATTTCAATAAACAACTCCATATTAATTGTCATATCGAATAAACGATATTCAAAAGCACCTGCTAAACAAGCGCGTAATCTAGCATATAGACAAGTTAAAACCTTACCATAATTCTCACCCAGCATCTTAACTGCATATTCTGGATTTGCATAACTTGTTTCATAATTTTCTTCAAGAATATCTTCATATAAATCATGATTTATTGCTTGTAAATCCGAAAGGGATTTCTCTCCATAACTACCATCTTCTATAGATAAAAAGATATCTTTCATCTTAATAATGTAGGTTGCTACTTTATGAAAGTAATCCAGATATGGTTCTTTTACTGTATTTTCAGATGGGATTTGACTAATTCTTTCTACTGCTAAATCAAATCGTTCTCGTATTAATTCATTTTCTTCTTTTAACTTTACTCTGTAATCCATTTCTTACTCCTTTTTTATTACTGCAAAACTTAGTTTTTAATATTACCATTTTCAACATTTTTATCAATGATACATTTTGCAAACTCCCACAAAACTTGAGAACCATCTGCTGTATGTTCATTTCTTTTCATAACTTTATCCAGTTTTACTTCATGCTCTCTCCATGCTCTACCTTCTGTGTGATCATTCAAAGTTAATGGCTGAACCTTATCTACTGTTAAGGCAAATTTTGCTTCTGGTGTTTGTCCCTCTTCAAACTCTTCCCATAAGGAACGTAAATAGATTGCCTGATCCTCTGGAAGTAGATTAAAAATTCTATCAGCTGCTGCCACTTCACGCTCTCTCTTCGTTAAGTTACCAGCATCATCGTATGCATATGTATCTCCAGCATCAATTTCTACAATATCATGTACTAAAACCATTAGCATAGTTTTTGCTACATCAATCTTTTCATTTGCGTGTTCACTTAATAATGCTACCATTAGAGCTAAGCTATAGGAATGTTCTGCGTCATTCTCAAAACGTTTTCCATTAGATATATAGGTCTGTCTTGTAATCTCTTTTAGCTTATCAACTTCCATTATAAAGTTCATCTGTTGTTGTAGTCTATTCACACGAATACTCCTCCTCTAATTGATCAAATATATATGAGAATACAGGAGCCATACCGACAAATTCACATCCATAAAAAGTATAATTACTAGCATTTTCCGAACGTAAAATCTTAACTACACAGTATAATTTCGAATCCTCACTACCAAATTCCATACATGCATTAAAATAAAACCCCGTTGGTAACATACTTTCTGAAATAAAGCCTATTCCCGTTCTTGATATATTGATCACCTCGATTTCTGTATTTGCGATTGTGACCATTTCATTATCCTGATTAAACAAAGAAGATATCTCTAATTTGAGATGAACAGGTATTCTTTTACTTTTCCTCTTTTCTAGCAACACAATACCCCTTTCAAGTAGTATTTTAACCGAACTATAATACTCGTATTATACTCGTTTCTTCCAATATATTCAAGTGCAGGAAGTGAAAAGTAATACATACAATAATCCCAAGAAGGTATATCTATGCATATTATTAATCTACGTCATAGACATTCAACTTCTTGGGATTATTTTTAAGCTTTTTATTTACTTTTGTAATAACTCTAGTACAATTTTATTTATCATTCCTGGATCAGCCTTACCCTTCATAGCTTTCATTGTCTGGCCAACCAAGAATCCCATGGCTTTTGTCTTACCATTATGATAATCTTCAACCGATTGTGGATTCGCTGCAACAATTTCTTCTATGGTTTTACGAAGTTCACCCTCATCATTAACAATTAGTAAGCCTTTTTCCTTAACGTAACTTTCTGGGTTAACATTCTCAGCAAATACCACTTCAAATACTTCTTTTGCAACGGTACGGTTAATAGATCCTGCATCAATTAGACCAATTAATTTTGCTAGGTTTTCTGGAGTGAATACAATATTCTCTGGTTCCATCTCGTGTTCTTTCAAAAGACGCATTGTCTCAACCATTAACCAGTTTGATACTTCTTTTGGTTTATTACAGATTGCAACAGTTGCTTCGAAGATATCCGCAAGTTTTTTCGAACTTGTAATTAAAGAAGCATCGTATTCTGGAATATCATACTCAGTTTCATAACGAGTCATCTTCTCATCTCTAAGCTCTGGTTGTTGTTTCTTAACCCTCTCTAACCATTCATCACTGATTTCAATCGGTACAAGGTCTGGTTCTGGGAAATAACGATAATCTTGTGCATCTTCTTTGGAACGCATGGCAAAACTGGTATCCTTATTATCATCCCATCTTCTTGTTTCTTGGATTACCTTTTTACCATATTCAATCACTTCGATTTGACGTTTTCTCTCTCCTTCAATTGCTCTTGCAATTGCTTTAAATGAGTTCATGTTCTTCATCTCTGTTCTTGTTCCGAACTCAGGTGCACCTACTTCACGTACAGATAAGTTAATGTCGGCACGAAGGGATCCTTCTTGCATCTTACAATCGGATACTCCAAGGTATTGTAAGATTAATTTTAACTTTTCAAGATATGCGATTACTTCGTCTGCTGAACGCATATCTGGTTCACTTACGATTTCGATTAGTGGCACGCCACAACGGTTATAGTCAACTAGTGTACAATCGTCCCACTCATCATGTACTAACTTACCTGCATCTTCTTCCATATGAATCTCATGGATTCCTATTGTTTTCTTAACGCCGCCTACCTCTATCTCGATTCCACCATCTCTACAAATTGGAAGATATAATTGAGATACCTGATATGCTTTTGGTAAGTCAGGATAGAAATAATTCTTACGGTCAAACTTACATTTTTGTGTTATAGTACAATTGGTTGCAAGTCCTGCTGCTATCGCGTATTCTACTACTTGTTTATTCAAAACTGGGAGTGTACCAGGCATACCTGTACATACTGGACAACAGTGTGTATTAGGTGCGCCACCAAACTCTGTTGTACATCCACAGAAGATTTTTGTCTTTGTGGCCAACTCTACATGGACTTCAAGACCTATAACGGTTTCATATGATTTCATGTGGTTCCTTCCTTTCTACTCTTATTATAAAGGGGACGCGAAACTCGGTGGAGGCTTTGAGAAGGCTCAAAATCGTACACACAATCTGACGAAATACGCTTCTTAGCTTAGTACTTCTAGGTGTGTGCGGATATTTGTTTCAATATGCGGACACGCCTTCGATTCGGCATCCTGCCTCAGCTCAGGCTGGCTCGGCATCGTGCCTCGCCTTCCTAGTTTTTTGGAGCACACACCAATAAGTACTACAGCTAATACGCTATCATTTCTTACAGATTGTGTGTACGCTTTTGAGCATATGTCAACGGTATCGACGAGTTTCGCTGCTCTCTTCAAATGGGTAGGTAGATAGTTGAATAACTATATTGAATGACTATATTGAATAATCATTAGAACCATATCCATTCATATCTACAGTATTAATATCTATCTACCAATTTCAACTTTCATTTATTCAACTATCTCTATTTCAACTATCTCTAATGAGTCTATCATTGATATCTATCATATCTGGTATTTAATAGATATATATATCTTTATTTATCACGTGCTTGTTCATAGCTATATGCTACTTGGATAATATCTGATTCTCCGAATGGTTTTCCGATTAATTGCAAACCGATTGGCATTCCATTGGAATCTTCTCCGCATGGTAAACTGATGGCTGGTAGGCCTGCTAGGTTTACGGATACTGTGTAGATATCTCCTAGGTACATCTTAAGAGGGTCTGATAAGTTCTCTCCGATTTTTAAAGCTGTTGTTGGAGCGGTTGGTCCAAGTATTACATCATACTTTTCGAATGCTTTATCAAATCCTTCTTTAATGAGTGCTTTCACACGTAATGCTTTGTTGTAGTACGCATCATAATAACCAGAGCTTAGAACGAATGCACCAATCATCATTCTTCGTTTTACTTCTTGTCCAAATCCTTCGCTACGTGTCTTCTTATATAAATCCCCCAGTCCTTCAAAATTCTCTGTACGATATCCATATTTTACACCATCATAACGGGATAAGTTTGAACTTGCTTCTGCAGATGCTAATACATAGTATGCTGGAATTGCTAAGTCTACAATATCAAGGTCAAATTCTTCTACTATTGCACCTTTTTCTTCTAATACTTTTGCAGCTGCTAAGATAGAAGCCTTCACTTCTTTATCAAGTCCTTTGCCGATATAGCCTCTTGGAATACCGATTTTCTTACCTTTCACATCGTCTACTAATGCTTTGGTATATTGGTAACTATCAGTAGGAACTGATGTGGAATCTTTTGCGTCATGTCCTGCTATTACTTCAAGTACGCTTGCACAATCTGCAACGTTGTTTGCAATTGGTCCAATCTGATCTAGGGATGAAGCATATGCTACCAAACCATATCGAGAAACTGTACCGTATGTTGGTTTAATACCAGTAACACCACAGAATGAACTTGGTTGACGAATGGAACCACCTGTATCGGAACCAAGTGCTACCACTGCTTCTCTAGCAGCTACGGCAGCAGCTGCACCACCACTAGAACCTCCTGGTACATACTCTACTCCTCTAGGATTTTTCGTTGGTCCGTAGTAAGAAGTCTCGGTTGTACTTCCCATTGCGAACTCATCCATATTTACTTTACCGATGATAACAGCGCCTGCTGCTTCTAATCGTTCGATAACTTCTGCATTATATGGTGGTTTGAAATTTGATAACATCTTAGATCCACATGTTGTCAATTCACCTTTCGTACAGATATTGTCTTTGATGGCAATTGGAACACCTGCAAGTGGGGAATCTGCTAATTTACCTTCATCAAGTAAATTCTGCACTTCTTTTGCACGAGCTATAGCTGCTTCTTCCCAAACCGTAATGTAACAATTGTATTTCTCATCTTCACTCTTAATAATCTCTAATTGCTTTTTAACAACTTCTTCAACAGAAACCTCACCAGCTTTAATTCTAGTAGTTAATTCAAGGGCTGTCATAGGAGTTGCATCTTGTAATTTAATATCTGCCATAATCTATGCCTCCCTTTCTATTCCACCGTCTTAGGAACGATAAAGCAACTGTCCTTCTTAACTGGTGCATTGCTTAATAAATTATCACGATCATCCCCGTTAGTTACAATATCTTCTCTGAAAACATTCTTCATAGGAAATGCATGTGACATTGGTTCCACATTACTTGTATCGATCTCATTCATTGTATCCATATAACTGATTATATTCTCTAAATCTGTCTTGGCACGATCTTTCTCATCAGCAGAAAGATCCAACTTCGCTAACGCCGCAACATAGGTAATCGTTTCATCTGTAATCTTCATATCTATATCCATGCCTATCACACATTTGCTTGTGCTACTGCCCTTATATAAGTTGAAAGAAAGCAACGCATGGCTCCTTTCATAATATTTTTGTTCTTTCAACCTTTTCTTATAATTCTTGTACCTGTTATCTATAACTAGTTTAGATTTATATTTCAAACTTGTTATTTCAATATATAAACCCATTTACTATAACACCAATTTCAAAACGTATCATACACCCTAAGATTGCTTCTATCGTTTGTATACCCAGCAAAACTCTCACTACTTTCCCAACGCTTCTTAGCTGCCGTACCATAACTAAGAAACGATAGCGTAACACCTCTAGTACTTCTTGGTGTGTACTCACCAACCTAGGAAGGCGAGGCAAGGAAGCCGAGCCAGCCTGAGTTCGCCAGGATGGCAAATCGAAGGCGTTTCCGTATCCATTATCCAAACACCCCGTACACACCTAGAAGTCCTAAGGTGTGCAGCGTGTTTCGTGTTATGGTACGGCAACTAAGAAGCTTTCGAACCCCCTAAAGAGTTTTGCGTCCTTTTTACAACGGAAATGAAACCCTAAGGCTCTAACCGAGAAACATCGCGAGGGAATAAAGTAGTCTCTCTTACATTTTGTTCGTCAAGAAGACGCATAGTCAAACGCTCTAATCCAATACCAAGTCCGCCATGAGGTGGCATACCATATTTGTGAATCATTAGATAGTGTGTAAAATCCTCTGGATCCATACCACGAGCCACCATCTTTGCTACCTGCTCTTCATAGTTATGAATTCTTTGACCACCTGTTGTGATTTCCATACCTTTGAATAGTAAGTCAAAGCTTAATGTGAATTTTGGATCGGTTGGATCCTCCATTGCGTAGAATGGTCTTTTCTTAGAAGGGTAATGCGTAACGAATACTAAATCACTGCCGTACTCTTCGCTAAAATATTTGCCAATTAAGATTTCTTCTTCTGGCTCTAAATCATATGGGTTTTTAATTTTACGATCATACTTTTCTGATACTAATTGTTTTGCTTCATCGAAACGAACCGTAGGAATCTTTGAAGCATCTGGTAATTTAACACCTAAGATTTGTAACTCTTTGCTGTATTCTTTCTCAAGGAATTTGAATGTGTAATCAAGCATGGATTGTTCCATCTCCATGATATCTTCGAATCCATCGATATATCCCATTTCGAAATCCATACTTGTGTATTCATTCAAATGTCTTGTTGTATTATGTTTCTCCGCACGAAAAACTGGAGCTACTTCAAATACTCTATCATAAACACCTACCATTGTTTGTTTGTAGAACTGTGGGCTTTGTGCTAAGAATGCTTTCTTACCGAAATACTCTAGCTTGAACACGTTAGCACCACCTTCTGCATTACCAGCAACTATTTTAGGTGTACGAACTTCTGTGAACTTTTGTGCAAACATAAAGTCACGAAAACCACGAACGATACCTTCTTGAATCTTAAAGATTGCTCTTTCTCGAATGTTACGAAGGGAAATTGGTCGCAACGACAATTTGGTTTCAAGCGAAGTCTTTAACTTCCATTTACTAATTGGGATTGGTAACATCGTATCATACGATGGCATTGACAATACTTTGATATCTGTCAAACGAATCTCAAATCCGTTAGGTGCTCTGTCTTCTTTCGCTACAACACCTTGGACTTCAATTGTTGCTCCTTCTTTTAATGTCTTAAGATCAAATGATAGATTGTCTTCTGTGAATACACACTGTACTACACCTTCTTGCTTGCGTAATACAACGAATGCAAACTCACCCATATCTCGAATGGTATGCACAGCTCCATTTAATCGAACTGTCTTACCTTCCATTGCAATACCTGCTTCTTTGTTACCGCCTGCACCATCACCGTAGATGATGTCACAAATGCTTACTGTTTCCTTTTCTTTGATTCCTGAAATAAATTCCATAGAAATCCCTCCTTAAATATTAGTCATATTGATGTAATATCTAAGCTTTTTGACTAGAATCTGAAATGTAGCACATAAAAATCCTACACCAAAGCGATCCTAGCATATTCTTTTCCAACTTGGACTTTACCCACATTATTCGAAATAATTATTACAAAATCTACTTTAGAATATAAAGTTATTCATTTATCTACTAAAAATGGGTACAAAAAAAGTCCCTGGAATCGAAAATATTCCGGGACGGGATAAGCTATTCTCCCGCGGTACCACCCGCATTGAGAAATGTGTAATTTCTCCGCTTAAACACTTAACGCGTGCAA
>NZ_CBDLAM010000026.1:0-1763 GCF_965301125.1 Anaerosporobacter sp.
TACGGAACCGCCATCGATTCGGCATCCTGCCTCAGCTCAGGCTTGCCAGGCATCCATGCCTGGCATTCCTAGATTACTAAGTACACACTAAGAAGTACTATAGTTGCTTCGCTATCGTTTCTTAGTCATAGTACGTCAGCTAAGAAGCAAATCTACACTATTCAGAGTTTTGCTTATCTAGTTTATAGATACACAAGTACGAGAAAGTTAATAAAAGAATAAATATTCTTGTTTATTCATCACAAAATTCCACTAAGACCTTTTTACATCTTAATACTCTTCCATTGATTACTGTTATGTGATATCATTTTATCTTGAATAGTAGGCTGATTCTTTTCTAGCTGAATACTAACATATTATATTACAAAAGAACCCATCAAAAAAGGAGTTTACACATGAAGAAACAAAAACGTATGTACTTAGCGTTAACAACATTACTAATTCTTTTTTTAGTAGGATGTACAATCAATACCGATACGTCAGAGGATTCAAGTACTTCAGAATCTAGTACTTCAACAACTATGAAAGTACACTATATAGATTCAGGAGAGTCAGATTCCATATTAATTGAATCCGATGGTCATTACATGCTAATCGATGCAGGTGATGTTGATGATAAGGCTACTATTGTTAATTATTTAAAGGAGGAAGAAGTTAAGAAATTAGACTACCTAATCTTAACTCACCCTCATGCAGATCACATAGGTGCTGCATCCGATGTGATTGACACATTTTCCATTGGCAAGATTATTATGTCACCAAAGACGAATAATACGAAGGTATATGAAACTTTATTAGATACCATTGCTAAGAATGCTCTTAAGATTACGAAACCCGTTGTAGGTGATTCCTATACTCTTGGTAATGCTAAATTCACCCTTTTAGCACCTAACTCTATGGACTACGGCTCAAATCTAAACAATTATTCTATCAGCCTTCGTTTAGTAAACGGAAAAGATAGCTTTCTCTTCATTGGTGATTGTGAAACCGAAGCTATTTCAGATATTCTAGCTAACCAACAAATCCTAGATTCTGATGTTCTTCTATGTGGTCATCATGGTAGCCGAACAAGCACTACTGCTGGTTTGTTAAAAGAGGTTACCCCAACTTATGCTGTTATCAGTGTTGGTGAAAATTCATATGGACACCCAAGTGAAGAAACCCTTAGCCTATTAAAGAAAAACAACATTAAAACCTATCGTACCGATGAAAATGGAACGATTATAGCTACAAGCACGGGTAGCAAAATCACCTTCAGTGCTAAAGCTACCGACTTAAGTAATGTAAATGCTTCTACTTCAAGTAAAGATGAAACTTCTAACAGTAATTACAATGTGGTTTATATTACAAGCTCTGGTACCAAATATCATAAATCTAGTTGTAGTTATCTTAAGGGGAATAAAACCAAGACTACTGTAAAGAAAGCCAAAGAAGACGGCTATGAACCATGTAAGACATGCAAACCAGCTAGCTAAATCACTTACAATTGTAAACTTACACCAATTAGAAAGGAGTTCCATTATGTTATATATCATAGATCGTTTTGAAGGTTCCTTTGCCATATGCGAACAAGAAAATGGAAGCTTCATCACCATACCTCGTTTTCACTTACCAAAGGAGGTCAAAGAAGGGGATTGTATTCAATGTATTAATAACACATATATAATCAAGGAAGATGAAATAAAAGCAAGAAGTGCTAGAATTGAAGAAAAATTGAATTCTCTTTGGGAAGATTAATATAAAAACCTTATCTCGTATTATTT
>NZ_CBDLAM010000026.1:1773-8504 GCF_965301125.1 Anaerosporobacter sp.
AATCTTATAATAATTTGCAAGAGTTCAACTTATGTCATAGTAAAGCAGATTTGGAGACGATATAATCGTTAATTAACTTGCACTCGTGCATCAATAAAGTAAAAAAGCAAAACTCTTATTACGTAGCTATGCTTATTAGATGATGTATTATGACTAAGAAACGATAGCGAAACAACTATAGTACTTTTTGTACATCTTCCATACACACATAGAAGTACTTAGTTGTGTAGCGTGTTTCGTGTCATAATACATCAGCTAAGAAGCTTGAATACGTAACCCGAGTTTTGCCCTCAAACTTAAAAATGCACGAGCTCATGCAAATTTGCAGTTTGTCTATTCATCGAATTCAACAATGACATAATAACCACGATCTGTTTTTTCGATTTCCTTCACTATTCCAAATTTAGATTTAATACGTTCTCCTGGGCCGATACAGCCTGACATAGCAACTGCTGGTTCGATAATGTAATAATAATGGAACGACTTCTTCTCTAGAACTTCTACCTTATCACCAGCTTTTACAAGATTTTCTCTCTCCATCTTAAATCTAACTTCTCGCATAATTACAAACCTGCTCTTTCCGTAATCTTATACAACTTGAGCTCCTGCCCAATTTAAATCGATACAATGAACATCGTCATCTAGTTGCGGCAATTCTTCCGTTACAATATTCAATACATTTTGATACATTGCTTGATCAATATCAATACCGTCTATATTATCCTCATACATCAATGTGAATTCCAAGCTTCCGCTTTCACTCTTACGATAGAAATAAATATCTTGCATTGTATCATTCTCTACATGAATCTTAGCAAATGTAATTAATTTCAGCAATTCGATTGCTCGGTCATTAAGTCCTGCTTCTAAAACACGTACTTTTTCTACGAAAGTATCTGCTGTTTTGCATAATCGCATGGTAAATCCTTTGAACAATTCCTTCTCGTTTTCCGTGATACAACTTGCATCTGCAGCATTTGGTCGCAAAAATACTACGCATTCTTTCTCAATATTGCAGTAAATGGTTGGATATACTAACTTAACCTTATGCCCACAACTTTCACAATCCCATTGTAAGATAGAAGAGTTCATAACTTCTTCTTTCATATCCGGTCCTATTTGCTCATAACAAGTTATCATATGTTCAGATTTACATTTGGGACATGTGAATTTTATCTTTTTTGCTATACTTTCCATACTTCTCAACTTTCTTTTCGAATATTTTAATCTATTGTGATGTTATTAATTTCCATAATCAAAATCTTACTTAGATGAATTATACTATATTATATCTAAGCAAGCAACCTTACTACTATCATACGTAAGTATCCTACTATCGTATTGTTTGATAATCATACTCAGAAAATCTATGATAGAATGCCCCCATTTGTCCAAAACTAAAACAGTATCTAAACGAATCTAAGGCATAGTCCTCATAGTAAATCACATAATCGAATTCCTCACCCGTAACTTTCTCACAAACAACATTCGGTGATTGTTTCTTGAATACTCCAAGGATTTGTTCAATTGTACAGGAAGGTTCTTTCAATACTTTCATTAAATCTGTTAAGAAAGTACTTTCTTTCTTCTTCTCATAAACATACTTCGTTCCATCTGCTGGAACACCAATGCAAAATCTCTCTTCTTTGTTGCTTAGATGTACTTTTCCTAAACGATCTTTTACCGTTTCACGCCAATCTATTAAAAATTCTTTTGCTTCTACCACGGTAGGCAGTGATAACTTCACCAGATGCTCTAACGAATCCCTATTATAATAGATTCGTATCATTTCTTCTGTATATCCTAATTTCACTTGCCATTCATGAATCGTATCAATAACATTTTTTTCAAGCAGTTGGTATGCTTCCTCCCTAATCATATCACTTTCCATCTTCTTATCTCCTTCATTCATAGATTCTTACCTTATCTATTATTGAACTCACTCTATCACTGTAGACTATACCATTCCATAATATTATAGTATGCTATCCCGCAGGTTCCCGCGCTTGGCACAGGCGGAAATATTGTCATGTCCTTTATTATAACTAGTATAATTAATAAAATCTACCACCTCTATAAAAATGTTTTCTATACGTTACTACATAGTTCATAAACTAACTAACCGATCTATAAAATCTTTCTAAAAAAAGAATACCTCCGTATCAATTTTCAATTCTTCTGCTATACTATATCTTATCATTAAGCTTCAACTAGGATTCCAAAGCTTCATAAGGAGGTGGTACTATGCCAGCTTTTATAACACATTACTTATTCGGAGTTGATATGTATCAAACTCTCACAAATAAAGTACTAAAATCAGTCCTATATCATAATCAAAATGCCTATAAACTTGGTCTGCAAGGTCCTGATATCTTCTTCTTCGATTTACCTCTTATTATCGGACCTTCCGAATTTAATGTAGGAAATCATATGCATGAACATAAAGTATCCCAGTTCTTTCAAAATTATTTAGAAAAACTATCTACACTATCAGGTGAAGAACATGATTGTGGACTTGCTTATCTGTGTGGATTTCTTGGTCACTACTCATTAGATGCACATATCCATCCTTATATTTATTTTAGAACAGGTTATTTACCAGATAATAAAGATTCCAATGCCAGTTCCTTTCGCATACATGGTACTTTGGAATCTCTAATTGATAAAGGGCTATTGTTAGAAAGAAAGAGCTTTACCCCATCAAAATTCTATCCCTCTAAAACTATATCTTTATCTAAGAAAGAAAAATCAATTATTGCAAACTTAATGAATATTAGTATTAACCAAACCTTTCATTCATTCTTAAGGGATACGCAAAAAGATTCTAGTATAACTAGCCCTTCTAAAATTAAACGAGCAATCAATTCCATGAAAATTGAATCTTTACTCTTACACGATCGAACTGGTATAAAACAACGAAATATACGAGTAATTGAAAACTTATTAAAACAAGATCAACTAGTTTCTTCCCTTATTATTCATGATAAGCTTATAGATGATTTAGATGCATTCAATACGTCCAAATCCACTTGGCAAAATCCTTGGGACACCACCATACAATCAACGGACTCTTTCTATGACCTGTACAATAATGCATCCTTCTTTTATCAAGATATCCTATCCCATATGAATACTTATCTTAATAATAAAATTAGTGGTTTTAAGGATTATAAGCTCTTGGATCGCCTAATAGAAGCTATTGGTAACCGCTCCTACCATAGTGGTCTAGATGTGGGTAATACTTAACTCTTATGTATGTTTTGTATAACAATAATAAAGGTAGTGTCTATAATAAACAGACACTACCTTCAACTAACTTTACATCTTCCATATCATGAGTAACCATAATAACAATGTGTTCGTTATCCTTCTGTTCAAGAACTGATTTCATAAAGCGTACAACTCTTTGCTTATTCTCTAAATCAAGCCCTTTCAATGGTTCATCCAGCAAGAGAACATCAAAATCACTAAGAAACGCTCGTAAAATTGCAACTCTTCGTTTCATTCCCCCGCTTAATTCCTTCACTGGTTTATTTTCATTACCTGCAAGACCGACCTCTTCACAAGCAACTCGTACTTTTTCACGGACCTTATCAATGTTATGTTCCATAACATTGTTATGTTTCATAACATTCTTATTTGGTATAACATTGTTATTTGGTATAACAAACATAATATTATCTAAAACGGTATTCTCTTCTAATAGACGATCTTCTTGAAATACTGCTCGTATTCTTTTATTCTTAAGTCCTTCCACTTGCCCGCTATCTGCTTTTACTAAACCCATTAGTATACGAAGCAACGTGGTTTTACCCTTTCCCGATTCCCCCATAATACAATGAATCGCTCCCGCTGTAAAACTACAGGACAAATCTTTAAAGATTACAGTATTTTCATATGATTTATATAAATTCTTAACATCAATTTGCATACTTTCACCCTTACCTCTGTTGTGCACGTTTTGATAATCTAAGATAACATTTTTCCAGTATGTATAAGAAGATTTTCTCAAACAGAATACTAATTACCACGATTACGACCGTCCATGCAAACAAGTCAGGAGTGTCTAAGTAAATCTTTGATTCATACAATTTTTCCCCAATTGTACCATCTGGGATTCCAATTACTTCAGCAGCTATACCAGATTTAAAACTAAATCCGATTCCAACCTTACATGCGGTATAGAAAAACGGCCAAATTGCTGGTATATACAGATATCGTATTCTTCTAAGTAAAGACACTTCAAACACCTGTGCCATCTCAATTAGATTCCTATCTACACTTTGAATCCCATGTAAAATATTCGTATACATAATCGGTAACACCATTAGAAATACAATAAAAATCGATA
Organism: Anaerosporobacter sp.; assembly: GCF_965301125.1. NCBI lineage: Bacteria > Bacillati > Bacillota > Clostridia > Lachnospirales > Lachnospiraceae > Anaerosporobacter > Anaerosporobacter sp. The sequence goes on from NZ_CBDLAM010000026.1 coordinate 6,125, forward strand.
GTGTTCTTGAAGATAAGAATACTAAGCATAGTATAATAAATGAGGCTACTGGAATTGCTTTCATTACTCCAAATAGAGGTTGCAAGAATTCTTCTACTCTTTTATTCCAATTACCAAGTATCGCAAGTACTATTCCTAGTATCGTTGCAAGTAAAAAACCCAGAATAATACGGGACATAGAATATAGAATCGTTTCAAAGAAAGACCACTCTCTCATAAGCTCTAGGAGTCGGTTGGCAGTAGAAATAGGAGATACTAAAAGTATCCCCGCATTAAGTAACCTACTTGCTAAACCCCAAATTAGCAACCAAGCAATAATAGCCCATAATTTAATTGACTTCTTTTTGTTCCCTCTTTTATTACTATTATCTCTTATAGTAGAAAACATCATCTGGTAATGTTCCTCCAACTGACTTTGGGTTCTGTTCAAATAAAACATTGTAATATCCACTTAATTTTGTCCTCATCTCTTCTCCTTCGATAAAGACAATATTACAATATGGTAATGCAACCTTTGCAACTGCTGCCGGTATAATGTCTTGTTCTTCTATCATACCCGCTGCTTCTTCTATATTAGAATTCACATAATTAACGGAATCTTTATAGGAGTCTAAGAACTTGTTAACAAGCTCCTTATGCTCCTCTAAGAACTGCGTTCTAACTACGATTGCACCTGTAACGAGTGCACTCTTATCTTCCCCAGTTTGTAACTTATCCCATTCCTCGTTCATATCTAGCGCTATCCGAATCTTGTCATTCTTCGTCTGAGCACTTGTAACAAAAGGCTGTGGTAACATAGCGATTGCATTCTCTTCACTAGCCAGTACTGCGACACATTCTGCGTGTTCTGATTTATATTCAATGGTAACATCTTTTTCAGGATCTATCCCATTCTCTTTCAAGATATAGTTAAGGGTATATTCCGGTGTAGCGCCTTTTCCACTGGTATAGATTGTTTTTCCTTTTAGATCAGATATACTTTGAATGGATTCACCATTTTCAACTATATACAACACACCTAATGTATTAATCGCTAAAACTTTCACATCACCTTCTGTGTTATTATATAAAACTGAAGCGAGATTAGCTGGAACAGCAGCTATATCAATATCACCTTTTACTAACAAAGGAGTTATCTCATCTACTGCTGCTGCAATTTGGAATTCATAATTATTTGTTGCCTTTGCATCATCCATAAGCTTAACCATTCCCATGGCAGTTGGACCCTTTAATGCAGCAACTCTTATCGCTGTCGTATCTTCAACCGCTGCCTTCTTATTCTGGCAACCTAGTAATGTATTCGTACTTAATATAAGTATTACTAGTAGTGATAATAATTTTTTCATCATAATTTCCTCCGCATCTATAATATCACTCTTCTATTATAGCACGGTAGTCAATTACTAGCATCGAAATCGATGACTTCAAATTGTAATACAAATTTATGCCTTTTTAATTTCTTCATCAACTATATTTTCAAGCTGCTGTAAGAAATCAATTACTTCACATAACAGAGAAGATTTATTGGACATTTTCTCGTTCAAAGTATCTAACTTTCCGCCTAATTTATGTATTACACTAGCGATATCCGTCGTATCATTTGCAATGGATTGAATCTCACCGCTTGCAACTCCAATCTGAGATACAATCTTATTACTAAATTCTTTTACCTCATTGGTACAATCTGTAACTTGTGCAAAATTAGACTTAACATCATTAGCATATGTTAGATTCTCCTGAATTGTGCCTTTTGTTTCTTCAATTTCTTTTTCTAATCCATTTAAGCTGGTATATAGAGCTTGTACTGATTCATCAATTCCTGATACTAATTTTGTCGTAGATGTGGATAACTCACGAATTTGCTCTGCTACAACTGCAAATCCTCTTCCTGCTTCCCCTGCTCTGGCAGCCTCAATAGAGGCATTCAAAGCTAATAGATTCGTATTAGAAGCTATCCCAGTAATATTCTTAGACATCTCCTCGATATTTTTAAAGTTTTTTTCTAAGGCCTGAAATGTATTTGCTATATTTCCTAATTGTGAACAACTTTGTTCAATAAAGTTCGACAGGGCTTCCACCTTATTATCTGCCTCTACTATTGCTTCATCTGACTTTGATAAAATATCATTCACTTGACTAGCATAGGAATGAAACTCTGTGAAGTTTTTATATGTATGATCTATATTTTGGTTAATACTTTCAAATTGTAACGTTGTGGAATCAAATCCGTCTCTAATATCATCCAGATGTCTTGATACCTGCACTTCTTCATCCATAAAATCCTCAACTCGTTTTTCGATGTGCTTGACTCCATATTTAATATGTTTTGCATTTTTATCCTCTTGAGATTTATTTTATAAATTAACTTGATTGTTTTGTA